>CANREX010000025.1 GCA_947629735.1 uncultured Clostridia bacterium | reverse complement strand
TTGTAAAGGTCTTGACCCGGCCGAAGCCCATGGCGGACGCCGCCTCCCACTGGCCGGGATCCACGGCGTCGATGCCGGTGCGCATCATCTCCGAGACATAGACGCCGAAGTTGATGGAGAAGCCGAAGATGGCAACGATGATGCCATCCAGCCGCGCGCCCGCAAAGACGACATAGAAGAGTACCATGAGCAGCACCAGAACGGGGACGCCCTGAATGATCCTGATAAAGACCGCCGCTACCTTGGACGCCACCTTGCTGCGGCTGCGGCGCACCATGCAGAGCCCGAAGCCTATCACCGTGCCCAAGATCGCCGAACAGATGGAGATGAGGAACGTGACGCCGAGACCCGACAATATCATTTGCCATCTGTTTTCCTGCACGAAATTCTTATAGAAGCTGTTGCCGAGCCCCGCCCAAAAGCCGACTTCCTCCCCTTCGGGGGCGGCGCCGAACTGACCGCGGTTTGCGACGACGGCAACCACGCCGCCCGTGTAGCTCGGATTTGCGAAATTTACGCTTTCCGCCCGCTCTTCCGTCACGGTCATGCCGGCGGCGGATATGTCGTACATGCCGATGGAAAGACCCGCCAAAATGGGCGGGATTTCCAGACTTATTATTTCAAGCCCGTAGCCGTACGCCTTGCAGAAGCGAATCATGATATCAATATCGTATCCGACGAATTTATTGTCCTTAATATAGCTGAAAGGCGCGACGTCGCTCTTTATCGCCATTTTGATAGCGCCGTTGGGGGCGGGGAAGGCAGTATAGTCCTCCACCACCTGTTTGCTTTCGTCCGTGCCTATCCAGATTTCGTCTATCTATTCAAGCGTGCCGTCCGCCCTGATTTGCGCCAAAAATTCGTTGTACTTGTCCCTCAGCGCCGCGCCGCGGGCGGTCTTTGCAAAGGCTGCCGCGTAGCTTTCCTGCACCAACACGTCGGGCAAATATGTCACGCCGCTGTTTTCCATACACAGAAGGCGGGCGATGGGTTCGTCCATCAGAAAGCCCGCAATATATCCCTTTTCCACCGCGAGCGCCAGATCGGGAACGCGGTCGTAATACTTTTTATCGGCATTTTCGATGAGGTTGTCCGTGTGGACGTCGAAGCTCGAACCCGTCATTACGCCTATCGCCTGTCCGTCAAGCTGGCGGATATCGGTTATGGGTTCGCTCTCCTTGCCGCAGCTTGCGAAAAGCAGGCAAACCGCCAATAAAAGACAGACAAGTATGACCGACAAGGGAGTAAAAAAGGAGAATTTCTTCTTCGCCCTTATCCCCACGCTTTCTCTGAAAAATCCGTTTATTTCCTTCATGTTATGCTCCTTTAAAGCTATCGACGACTTCACCGCGTCCGTATCGGTATCCGCGGCGCGGGCGCGCACGCTATGCGCGCCCGCGCCGCCGTTTTTTTGAATTTTCCCGTATTTTTTAACGATTTATTCTATCATTTTTTTCATTCCCGCGACAATAGGCAAATCTGCCGCGAACGCAATCTTAACAATTCTTAATAAATATACAATCTATCTATAACCGCAATTTATTTTAAAGGTCAGGCGGAAAAATTTCCCCGCTTTTCCGACATGCAAATTGCACAAAAACGTTATTTTATTTTTGCGGCGCGGCGCATATCTTTCGCTTATCTTCCGCTTATCTTCCTCTTCGTTTATCTCTCGCTTCCGCGGCGAAGCGGGGCTTTTGCGTTAAGCGCGGAGACGTCCCCAAAATATAAAAAATTTGCCCTTGAATTCCGCCCGCAGAGCCCCTTTCCCCCCGCCCCGACGGCAAAAGTATAAGTTTTATTTATGGTTGTACTAAAAAACTCATTATAGCCGATCGCTTGACCGTGAAAATATGCGGACATAAAATTTATTACAGATGAAACGGCGGATTTTGCCGTAAAAGGAGTAAAAAATGAAATTACCCGAAATGTTTGGTGAAAACGTGTTCAACGAGGCGGTGCAAAAAGAGACGCTGCCGAGCGAAGTATACAAGGCTCTGCGCGCGACGATAGAGGCGGGCAAACAGCTCGACGTATCCATTGCGGGAACGGTCGCCTCCGCCATGAAAAAATGGGCGGTTTCCAAGGGTGCAACCCACTACACGCATTGGTTTCAACCCCTCACGGGGCTCACTGCCGAAAAGCACGACAGCTTTATAGAGCCCGAGGGCGACAGGGCTATAATGCGCCTTTCGGGGAAGAGCCTGATTGTCGGCGAGCCCGACGCTTCGAGCTTCCCCTCGGGCGGCTCTCGCGCGACGTATATGGCGCGCGGCTACACGGCGTGGGACCCTACTTCCCCCGCGTTCGTCAAAGAGGGCACGCTGTATATTCCGACTATATTCATTTCCTACACGGGCGAAACGCTCGACAACAAAGCGCCGCTGCTTCGCTCGATGACGGCGCTCGACAAACAGGCGAAGAGAATTTTGGCTCTCTTCGGGATAAATTGCAAGAAGGTTGCGACGACGGTAGGTCCGGAGCAGGAATACTTCCTCATCGACGAAGACGAATACTTGAAGCGCAAAGATCTGATAATGACGGGCAGAACGCTCTTCGGCGCGCCCGCGCCCCGCGGACAGGAGCTTGAAGACCACTACTTCGGCGTTATAAAGACCCGCGTGGGGGAATTCATGCGCGACCTCGACAAAGAACTTTGGAGCTACGGCATTTATTCCAAGACCAAGCACAACGAAGTCGCCCCCGCCCAGCACGAAATGGCGCCCATATTCGGCACGACGAACGTTGCCGTGGACGCAAACATGCTGACGATGGAGATAATGAAGAAAGTTGCGCAGAGACATCACCTCGTGTGCCTTTTGCACGAAAAGCCGTTTGAAGGCATAAACGGCAGCGGCAAGCACAACAACTGGTCGATGTCCACAGACGGCGGGCTGAACTTACTCGACCCCGGTCCTTCGCCCGAAAAGAACACGCTCTTTAAACTCGTCCTCGCGGCGGTGATAAAGGCGGTGGACGATTATCAGGGCATCTTGCGCGCTTCCGTCGCCTCGGCGGGCAACGACCACAGGTTGGGCGCGAACGAAGCGCCTCCCGCTATAATTTCCGTATATCTGGGCGACCAGCTCGGCGCGCTCGTGGACAGCATTGTAAACGGCGGCAATTACGTCGCCGCAGCCCCCTGCGCCACGTCGATAGGCGTTCCCGAAAGCCCGATATTCCCCAAGGACGCGACGGACAGGAACAGGACGTCTCCCTTCGCATTCACGGGCAACAAGTTCGAATTCCGCATGGTGGGCTCTCAGGCGAACGTCGCCGAGGCGAACATAGTCTTGAACACGATAGTCGCCGACGCGTTCTGCGCGTTCGCGGACGAGCTGGAAGGCGCGAAAGATCTTGAAAGCGCGGCGAACGCGCTCATCGCCCGCGAGCTGAAAGCGCACTACCGCATAATATTCAACCTCGACGGCTACGGCCCCGAATGGGAACCCGAAGCGGCGAAGCGCGGACTTTTGAACAACAAGAACACCGCCGACGCCGTGCCCGTATTCTATGAGGACAAAAACGTCAAGGTGTTCGTGGACCGCGGCGTGTTCACCCGCGAAGAGGCGATCGCCCGCGCGGACATAAGGCTTGAAAATTACATAAAGACGATAAATATAGAGGCTTTGACGATGCTCGAAATGGCGAAGAGAGATATAATCCCCGCCGTGTCCGATTACGTCGCCGAACTGTGCGCGAACGTAGCGGCGAAAAAGGCGGTCGACGAAAGCATTTCCGCAGAGCCCGAAAAGAGCGAAATCGTCGAGCTTGCCGCTCTCAACGAAAAGGCGGCAAAGGCAGTCAAAAAACTCGAAAAAGATTTGGCGAAGATAGAGTTCGGGGACGTCAAAAGCGCGTCGAAGTCTATGGCGCACGTGATAATTCCCGATATGGAAGCGCTCAGGCGCGAGGTAGACAAGATGGAGACTCTCACTTCCTCCGATTATTGGCCCTATCCCACCTATTCGGACTTGTTATACAGCGTTAAATAAGGCATATGTCGGGGGGAATGAAGAAAATCTATCACATATGAGGTAAAAATTTATGGGCTTTGAAATTTGGTTTTTGATAGGCACGGCGCTCGTGTTCTTCATGCAATGCGGCTTCGCCATGGTGGAAACGGGCTTCACCCGCGCAAAGAACGCAGGCAACATAATAATGAAAAATCTGCTCGATTTCTGTATCGGCACGATCGTATTCATGTTGCTCGGCTTCGGACTTATGATGGCGGAAGATTACGTCGCGGGCTTTATCGGCGTTCCCAACCTCGACATTATAGCGCATTGGGACGCGTTTGTGGCAAATGAAAACAACCTCGCTTCGAGCTTTGTATTCAACCTCGTGTTCTGCGCCACGGCGGCTACGATAGTTTCGGGCGCAATGGCGGAGCGCACGCGCTTCATCTCCTACTGTATCTATTCGGGAATGATTTCCCTCGTCGTCTACCCCATCGAAGCGGGCTGGGTGTGGAATTCGCAGGGCTGGCTTGCTTTGAACGGCTTCGTGGACTTCGCGGGAAGCGCGGCGATTCACAGCGTGGGCGGCACGGCGGCGCTCATCGGCGCGATATTCTTAGGACCGCGTATCGGCAAGTACGAGCGGGACGAAAAGGGCAAGATAACGAAGATAAACGCCATACAGGGTCACTCTCTGACGTTGGGCGCGCTCGGCGTTTTCATTCTCTGGTTCGCGTGGTACGGCTTCAACGGCGCGGCGGCAACTTCCGTCAATTCGCTTGCGGTCATATTCGTGAACACCACGATAGCCCCCGCGATAGCGACGGTTGCCGCGATGATATTCACCTGGGTAAAGAACAAAAAGCCCGACGTGGGAATGTGCCTGAACGCCTCGCTTGCGGGGCTCGTGGGCGTGACCGCGGGCTGTCATATAGTGGACGCGATAGGCGCGGCGGTCATCGGGCTCGTCTCGGGCATATTGGTGGTTGTCGTCGCTGAATTCCTCGACAAAAAGCTGCATATAGACGACCCCGTCGGCGCGGTCGCAGTGCACTTTGCAAACGGCATATGGGGCACGATAGCGGTGGGCTTCTTCGCCCGCGCGAGCTATCAGGACGGCGCGGCGGCGCTCACGCCCGATCAGCTCGGCGTGTTCTACGGCGGCAACGGACATCTTCTCGGCATACAGATAGCGGGCATACTCACCATAGTCGCGTGGACTTCCGTATGGATGATAATCTTGTTCGGCGCGATGAAGTACGTGCCCGTCATGATAAAGTTCAAGTGCGGCCCCAAGCAGGCGATAAAACTCGGAAAGACGTGGAACGGCTTGCGCTGCCTCCCCGAGGACGAAATTTCCGGTCTGGACATCTCCGAACACGGTCTCGTGTCGGCGTATGCGGACTTCCTCCCCACCATTCCTTCGTATGACGGCGAGGGCGAGCACGCGCAGGTCGATCTGTCGGGAATAGAGCCCGCGGAAATGGCGCTCGAACCCCTTCCCGCAAAGTACACCAAGGTCACGATTATCACGGGACAGGATAAATTCCTCGCGCTCAAAGACGCAATGGCTCAGGTCGGCGTCACGGGCATGACGGTTTCCAACGTGATGGGCTGCGGCGTGCAGGGCGGCAAGACGGGTCAGTATCGCGGCGTAAAGACATCTATACACCTCATTCCCAAAATTCAGGTTGACATAGTTGTATCCACGGTAGACCCCCGCCTCGTCGTGGCGGTTGCGCAAAAGACGTTAAACGACGGCAAAGTGGGCGCGGGCAAGATATTCGTCTCGGGCGTGGAAAACGTCATGAGAGTGCGCACGGGCGAGACGGGCGCGGACGCTTTGACAAACGTCGGAAACGCCGAGGGTTGATTGCAAAACGCCCCATAAAAAGCGCCAACCCCCCTACTATGCCGCAATCAAACGCAAAACCGCCTAAATTTCAAGGCGGAGGGGCGTATAAGCGGCGCGGCGGCAAGGCGTTCGATAAACGCCGATAAACGGCGGGGCAAGTCGAAGTCTGTAAAGCGATAAACGGCAAAGCGGCAAAACGCCGCAGCGGTCAGGCGGCGGAGATATAGCCCCGGCAACAGACAAAATAAACTAAGTAAAATATCCATAACTCCTCTACGTAAACGGGAAGCTCGCGGCGTAAACACAGGCGTCGCGGGCTGACCGCATATAGGAAGCAATGACGGCTCATTTATACAATCTATAAATAAAACGGAAGGTTCGAAATGTTTAAAAGCAATCCACAATGGGACAACGCCCCGTTCGAGGGCGAGGTAAAAATTCCCTCGGGCTGCGCCGTAAGCGCGATAATCGACAGGGGCGGCAGACCGATGACGGGCGAAAAGGTCATTCGCTCCATAGCCACCATGCACGACAGGTCCAACGGCTTGGGCGGCGGCTTTGCGGGGTACGGCATTTACCCCGACTACAAGGAGTATTACGCCTTTCACCTCTTCTACAACGATTTTCAGGCGAAGAAAGAGACTGAGGACTTCCTCCTTCGCCACTTCGAGATAGTCTATTCCTCCGAGATGAAGACGCGCAAGGTGAAGTCCATAGTGAACGAACCGCTCATCTACCGCTATTTCCTCTCCCCTCTTTCAAAGCGGCTCGCGAATTCCCTTTTGGACGAGGAGAGATACGTGGTCAAGTGCGTCAACGCGATAAACGCGGGCATAGACGGCGCGTTCGTCTTTTCGAGCGGCAAGAACATGGGCATTTTCAAGGGCGTGGGCTATCCCGAGGACATCGGAAAGTTCTATCTTTTGGACGAAGAATACGAGGGCTATGCGTGGACGGCGCACGGCAGATATCCCACAAACACCCCCGGTTGGTGGGGCGGCGCGCACCCCTTCGGCTTGCTCGATTATTCCATAGTCCACAACGGCGAGATTTCCTCCTACGACGCCAACCGCCGATACATAGAGATGTACGGCTATAAATGCACGTTGCAGACCGACACGGAAGTCATCACCTACGTCATAGATTATCTCATCCGCGTAAAGAAGCTGACCTTGCAGGAAGTCGCCAAAGTCATCTCCGCCTCCTTCTGGTCCACGATAGAGGAAAAGAGCGAAGAGGACAGGCGGGAAGAAACGTTCCTGCGGAAAGCCTTCCCCTCGCTGCTGATAACCGGACCTTTTTCGATAATCTTCGGCTTCAACGGCGGAATCATGGCGCTGAACGACAGGTTGAAGCTGCGCTCCATGGTCTGCGCGGAAAAGGGCGATTTGGCATTTATCTCTTCCGAAGAGTGCGGCATACGCGTCATTGAGCCCGAGCTCGACAAGATCTTCTCTCCCGCGGGCGGACAGCCCGTAATCTACACATTGAAGGAGGGCAGAGTATGAATATCTATATTCCCCCCGAATACGAAGTCGTGCGGGACGGCAGCCGCTGCATTGAGTGCAGGGTGTGCGAGAGGCAGTGCGCGAACGAGGTGCACAAGTACGACGGCGATTTGAAAATGATGATATCCGACAGCACAAAGTGCGTGAATTGCCACAGGTGCGTATGCCTTTGCCCCACGCACGCGCTGAAAATCGTAAAGAGCGAGGATACGTACAGGCAGAACTCAAATTGGGGCGCGCAGACTATGAACGAGGTATATCGGCAGGCGAACTCGGGCGGGGTGCTGCTCTCCTCGATGGGCAACCCGAACGATTATCCCGTGTACTTCAACAAGATACTCGTGAACGCGTCGCAGGTCACAAACCCCTCGATAGACCCCCTCAGAGAGCCCATGGAAACGCAGGTGTTCCTCGGCAAAAAGGAAGTGGAGATAAAGCGCGACATCTCGGGAAGGATAGTCGATACCCTCTCCCCCCAACTTTCCCTCAAAATGCCCGTAATGTTTTCGGCGATGAGCTACGGCTCGATTTCCTACAACGCGCACGAGGCGCTCGCGCGCGCGGCGGAAGAGCTGGGCATTTACTACAACACGGGCGAGGGCGGACTGCATAAAGACTTCTACAAATACGGCAAAAACACGATAGTGCAAGTCGCTTCGGGCAGGTTCGGCGTGCACGCGCAATACCTCGAAGCGGCGGCGGCAATAGAGATCAAGATGGGTCAGGGCGCAAAGCCCGGGATAGGCGGACATCTCCCCGGCATGAAGATTTCGGACGACGTCTCCCGCACCCGAATGATCCCCAAGGGCGTGGACGCGATTTCCCCCGCGCCCCACCACGACATATACTCGATCGAAGATCTGCGCCAGCTCATCTACACGCTCAAAGAGGCGACCGATTACAAAAAGCCCATAATAGTCAAGGTTGCGGCGGTGCACAACGTGGCGGCGATAGCTTCGGGCATAGCCCGTTCGGGCGCGGATATAATCGCGATAGACGGCTTCCGCGGCGGCTCGGGCGCGACCCCCACCCGCATACGCGACAACGTGGGTATTCCGATAGAACTCGCCCTCGCGCAGGTGGACGAGAGGCTAAGGCAGGAAGGTATCCGCGAAAACGTCTCGATAGTCGTCGCGGGCTCGATACATTCGAGCGCGGACGTCGTCAAGGCGATAGCCCTAGGCGCGGACGCGTGCTATATAGGCACGGCGGCGCTTCTGGCGCTCGGCTGTCACCTGTGCAGAAGCTGCCACACGGGCAAATGTAATTGGGGCATAGCCACACAGCGCCCCGACCTCGTAAAGCGGCTCAACCCCGACATAGGGTATAAGCGGCTCGTCAACCTCCTCACCGCGTGGAATCACGAAATTCAGGAGATGATGGGCGGCATGGGCATAAATTCCATAGAAGCTCTGCGCTCCAACAGGCTAATGCTCCGCGGCGTCGGGTTGAATGAAACCGAACTGCGCATTTTGGGCATACACCACGCGGGCGAGAGCATGTGAGGCGGCATATGAAGAGAATTTACGTAAAAGAAAACAGGTGCCTCGGGTGCCGTCTGTGCGAATGGGAATGTATGTACGCAAACTCGGGTCTGGACGCCATGTTCAAACTCAAAGGAAAGCAGGGGGAAATCCTGCCGAGAATACGCGTCGAGGATAACCCCGAGGATATCCACTTTGCCGTCAACTGCCGCCACTGCAAGCAGGCTATCTGCGTGAAGAGCTGCATCGCGGGCGCGCTTTCAAAGACGGACGAGGGCATGGTCGTCATCGACAAGAACAAATGCGTGGGCTGTTTTACCTGCGTGCTCGTCTGCCCTTACGGCGCTATAATGCCCGCCGCGGACGGAAAAGCCGCGCAGAAATGTATGCTCTGCACGGACAACGACAGGGGCGAGCCCAACTGCGTCAAGTATTGCCCCAACGGCGCGATAGTTTTTGAGGAGGGCGATTTATGAAGTACGTGATAATAGGCAACTCCGTTGCCGCTACGGCGTGCATAGAGGGCATACGCTCGGTGGATAAAGAGGGCGAAATAACGGTGGTCTCCGCCGAAAACCGCCCCGCCTACGGACGCCCGTTGATTTCCTACATAATGCTCGGCAGGATAGCCGAACAAAACGCCGACTATCGCCCAAAGGAGTTCTACGAAAAAAACAAGGTGAACGTCATGCTCGGGCAAAGGGCGGTAAAGATTGACGCGGGCAAAAAGGCGGTGCTGCTTGAAAGCGGAAGCGAGGTGTTTTACGATAAACTGCTGATTTCCACGGGCTCCCGCCCCTTCGTCCCGCCCATGGAAGGGCTGGACAAGGTGAAGGACAAATTCTCCTTTATGACCTTCGACGACATGAAGAGCCTTTCGCTCGCCCTCTCGGAAGAAAAGCGCGTGCTCGTGCTCGGCGCGGGGCTCATCGGGCTGAAATGCGTGGAGGGAATAGCGGACAAAGTGAAGAGCGTGACGGTCGTGGACCTCGCGCCCCGCATACTCTCCTCGGTTTTGGACGAGGGCAGCTCTTCAATCGTGCAAAAATTTCTGGAAGAAAAGGGCGTAAACTTCGTCTTGGGCGACAGCGTTTTGAGTTTCTACGGCGCAAACGCGCGGTTGAAGAGCGGCAAAGAGCTGCCCTTCGATATACTCGTGCTCGCGGTGGGCGTCCGCCCCGAAGTCTCCCTTTTAAAGGAAGCGGGCGGCGAAATCAACAGGGGCGCAGTCGTCAACGAAAGAATGTGCACGAGCCTGCCCGACATATACGCGGCGGGCGACTGCGCGGAGGGCTACGATAAATCCGCGCACGCAAACAGGGTGCTCGCCATCTTGCCCAACGCGGCGTTTCAGGGCAGGTGCGCGGGCATAAACATGGCGGGCGGCGACGACGTCTTCGACGGCGGAACGCCTTTGAATTCCCTCGGATTTTTCGAGCTGCATATCATGACCGCGGGGGTTTACGAGGGCGAATGTTCGGAGGATATCTCCGGTCGTAACTACAAAAAACTCTTCGTGAAAGAGGGAAAGCTCGTGGGGTTCATCATAATAGGCGACATAAGAAACGTCGGCATATATACCGCCCTCGTGCGCGAGGGAACGCCCCTTTCGCAAATAGATTGGCGCATAATGTCAAAGTGCCCGCTCCTTAGCGCATATTCCGCGAAAGAGCGCGACGAAAAACTCAACAAGGGAGTGTGAATTATGGTTATCAACGTAGACGAAAACACCGATTTCAAGGCGCTCAACAGGCGCATACGGGAGAGTTCCGATTGGGAAATAACCTTAAACGGCTGCATAGGTCAGCGCTATATCGCGACGGGTGAAAGCGGGCGTAAAATAATCGTGAACGGCACTCCCGGCAACGCCCTCGGCGCATACTTGAACGGCGGCGAGGTGTACGTCCACGGCAACGGTCAGGACGCCGTCGGAGACACGATGAACAGCGGCAAGATAATAATTTACGGCAACGCGGGCGACGCCACGGGTTACGCAATGCGCGGCGGGAAAATTTACGTCAAGGGCAACACGGGCTACCGCGCGGGAATACACATGAAGGCGTTCATGCAGTCCCGCCCCGTCATAGTCATAGGCGGCAGGGCGGGCTCGTTCCTCGGCGAATATCAGGCGGGCGGGGTAATAGTTGTGCTCGGCAAAAACAACGACGGCTTGCCGATAGTGCACAACTTCTGCGGCACGGGCATGCACGGCGGCGTGATGTATTTAAGGTGCGATAAGCTGCCGCACAAACTCCCCGTTCAGGTGCATACCGCCACGAAGCGGGGCTATGAGGTGGAAGAGCTGAAAGATATCCTCGCGGACTATTGCTCATACTTCCCAGAATACAATTTAAAGGAGCTTTTGGCGGACAACTACTTCGTCCTCACGCCCAACACGCAGAACCCCTACAAACAGATGTATACGGACAACTGAAATGGTCAACTACGAGCTCTACAAAATTTTCTACACCGTGGCGAGGTGCGGCAGTCTGACCCTCGCCGCGGAAGAGCTGCACATGTCTCAGCCCGCCGTGTCGTACGCGATACGCCAGCTCGAAGTGCAGCTCGGCACGAACCTGTTCAACCGCAAACACAAGGGCATGGAGCTTTCCGCCTCGGGTGGCAAGCTAATCGTGGGGGAAGTCGAACAGGCGGTAAAACTTTTGGACGGCGTGGAAGACATCCTCGCGCAGATAAGAAATACCGCGGCGGGCACGCTCAGGATAGGAGCGTCCGACACCATTTTCCAATATGTCCTCGCGGAGAAAATCGTGGAGTATCACACCCTCTACCCGCACGTCAAAATAAACCTGCTGTCCGACGTCACCCCCAACATAATCGACGCGCTGAAATCGGACAAGTGCGACATCGGCTTTTTGAATCTCCCCGTCGCGCCCGATAACGGCATTGTCATTACCGATTCGATTATGTACCTTAACGACATCTTTATAGCGGGCAAGGCGTTCGGTTTTTTGCGCGGCAAGAGCGTTTCGCTGAGAAGCCTTCTCGGCTACCCCCTGCTGCTTATGGAAGAGCACACCGTCGCGCGCGAAGCGTTCGAAAACTACGCCCACAACCACGGCGTAGACTTCAAACCCGCCGTCGAGGTGACGAGCTGGGGACTGATGAAACAACTCGTCATTTCGGGCATGGGAATAGGCTGTATCCCCCGCGAATATTCGCTGAACAAGCTCGAAAACGGTAGCATTTTCGAACTGTCCGTTACCCCGCAGATGCCTATGCGCTCCGTCGGCATGGCAGTTCCCCGCGGAGGCAGCAGATCCTACGCCTTGAAATTGTTTACCGATTTATTCAAAGCCAAGTGAATTGCCCGTGAATATCGGCGGAAGGCGCTTGCACGGGCGGGTGCGCAGCGGGAATGTGCTTGCGCGGTTAGCGTGTGGGCGGGTGCGGAAATTTGTGCGCCGCATACCCCTTTACTGTCATTCTGCCCGAGTGCGACAGCCCCTCCCTCACTGTCATTCTGAGCGAGGGCGTTAGCGAAGTCGAAGAATCCGGTAGTCCTAAGCGAAACCGCCGTTATATACCGCAAAACGGGCGCATGTGTGCGCCGCATACCCCTTTACTTTCATTCTGAGCGGAGCGAGGCTGAAAGCCGAACGAAGTCGAAGAATCCCATACTTCATTGCGCTTATGTCAATCTTATGCGGCATACCCCAAGCCAGACCCATTCGACTTCACTCGCTATCGCTCGTTCCGCTCAGGGTGACACACCCCTGTCATTCCGCCCGAGGGCGAAGCCCCTCCCTCACTGTCATTCTGCCCGAGGGCGTCAAGTCCTTCCCCTACTGTCATTCTGAGCAAGCACCGCAGGTGCGCAGTCGAAGAATCCGGTATTTCATTGCGTTTATGCCTATCTTATGCGGTTTACCCTCGCCGAATTCCTCGGCAGGCTCGAAATGAAAGTAAATAAAAAGCCCCCTTACTATATCTCCCCACTTCCTTGTCTTAGGGAAGTGGGGAGATATGGCAGAAATCAAAAATATAGGCAAATTTATTTTATATACGTGAGAAATCGCACGGCGAAAATTTTTGCCGAAAATGCTTGACGGAAAATTGCAGTTTATATATAATAAAGCGGCAATGTACCGATAAACGGCAACGCAGCGTATATGGCGTTTGGCTTCGCCGAACGCCTGAAAGCGCAGTTTGCCACCTGCCCCCTCGGGAGTTTTCATAACCAAAACGAATGGGAGCAATTGAGGAAATACAAAACGACCTCGCATAAATCGCAACTTCGTGAGATTTTTGCGACTAAGGAGCGGCAACGCAGCGTATATGGCGTTTGGCTTCGCCGAACGCCTGAAAGCGCAGTTTGCCACCTGCTCCCCTCGGGAGTTTTCATAACCAAAACGAGCGGGAGCAATTTAGGATATACAAAACAACCTCGCAAAAATCGCAACTCAGTGAGATTTTTGCGACTAAGGAGCGGCAACGCAGCGTATCTGGCTTTGGCTTCGCCGAACGCCTAAAAGCGCAGTTTGCCGCGACGCGCCGCTGTGGTGGAATAGGCAGACGCTCGTCGCGATAAATTTCGCTTGAAGCGGGTCGCGCAACGCGCAACCCGCAACATAGCTTAATTATCGCTCCTCTTCCCGAAAATCTGCTGCGCATATTTTCGGGATTCCTATCCCTTGCGTCTTGACTTTTAATAGCGCAAGCGGATAAAACACTTTAATTTAATAACGCGCCGCTGTGGTGGAATAGGCAGACGCAAGGGATTTAAAAGCATTGACAGAAAGAAATTAACACTTTTTTAACATTTATAAATGAAAACTTCACAAAAATCGTGCCCGAGTGGCGGAACGGCAGACGCACTGGACTTAAAAACCGCCCTCGCAGTAAAAATTGTGATTAAACAACAAAAATTGAACAGAATTAACGCGCCGCTGTGGTGGAATAGGCAGACGCAAAGGACTTAAAATCCTTCGGTAGAAATACCGTGCCGGTTCAAGTCCGGCCAGCGGCACCAAGTAAAAAGCACTATATTTTGGTATTTATTAAGTTATAGATACAAGATATAGTGCCTTTACTTTTTGCAAGAAATTTGGCTTGCACCCAAATTTTGGGTATTGTGAATTTGCAAATATTTAACACCGTTTTTTGTTAATAAAAAATTCAAAACCCCTCTTTTGGGTGCAATTTTGGGTGCAAAACGGATGAAAATAATTTTCAAAACTGCTTTAAACTGCCCCATTTTTTGGGTGCAAATCGCTCCCCGTATCCGCTATACAGCGTAGTCAAATTTCTTTATTTCCTGCAACTGAATGTCCTTGTTTCTGTCAAGGTGCGTGTAAACCGTGGTGGTGATGCTGTTGTCCGCCGCGTGTCCTGCCCAAAGCGAAACAATTTCACGCCTTATTCCGACTTCCTGCGCACGGGTGATAAAGGTATGCCGCAAATCGTGCGTGTGGTGATTATCAATATAATCGCTCAAATG
>CANREX010000024.1 GCA_947629735.1 uncultured Clostridia bacterium | reverse complement strand
CTCTCCCGACATAACACGGAGGACTTCTCGGCGGCGGTGGACTTCCTCTCCTGCCGCGAGGACGTGGACGCGGACAGGATCGGCATCTTAGGTATTTGCGGTTGGGGCGGAATGGCGCTCAATACGGCGGCGATGGACACGCGCATAAAGGCTACCGTCGCTTCCACTATGTACGACATGACGAGGGTGAACGCCAAGGGATATTTCGATTCGGCGGACAGCGAAGAGGCGAGATTCGAAACGAAAAAAGCCCTCAACGAACAGCGCACCGCCGATTACAAAAACGGCAATTACGAACTCGGCGGCGGGGTCGTTGATCCCCTTCCCGACGACGCGCCTTTCTTCGTAAAAGATTATTACGACTACTACAAGACCAAGCGCGGCTATCACCCGCGTTCGCTCAACTCCAACGGCGGTTGGAACAAGACTTCCTCGCTGTCCTTTATCAATATGCCCATTTTGGCATACAGCAACGAAATTCGCAGCGCGGTTCTTCTCATTCACGGCGAAAAGGCGCACTCCCGCTATTTTTCCGAGGACGCTTACGCCGCAATGACAAAGGACAGCAACTACGCGGCAAATAAGCAAATTCTCATTATCCCGAACGCCGTGCACACCGACCTGTATGACGGCGGCGGAAAGAATGCGATTCCGTTCGACAAAATCGAGGCGTTTTTCAGGGAGTATCTGAAATAAAATCGGGCTTTATAAGGCTTTTTAAAGGACTTCAACGGGCTCGGACAACTGTTTAGAGGGGCTTTGAAAGGAATTCGACAAACCCGGAAAACAATTTAACTTTACAGCGCAGTTTTAAGCCGCAGCAGGCGATTAAATAAGGTCGCCAACTGTGGTTTTGTTAAATTTTAACAAAAAGCGTTTGGGATTATCGTTTATATTGACTTTTAGGGGGAGTTTATGATATAATGAAACAAAATTGCGGGCGAAATCGAAAAAGCGATAACAAGGCGAAATAAAAAGCGCAACGAAAAGCGCCGTAAAAAGGCGCGCAACGGCGTAGAAATCGCCGCAAAATTCATAAAAAAGCGCAAAGATATGCGCGAAAAACGCAGAAAAACGGACAAAATTCGGCTAAAATCGGTCGCAAAGACGGGGGAAAGGGAATGAAAAAGTTAAACAAGGTTATTGCCGCGGCAGCGGCGTACGTTTTGGTCGCGGGCACAGCAGCAGCGGGCGGAATTTTCGGCGCGGGCTGCGCGCATAAGCACAGGTACAGAAGCGAGTGGACTTACGACGATTACTACCACTGGCATGAGTCGACGTGCGAGCATGACATAAAGGGAGAATACGGCGCGCACACAGATTCCGACGGCATCCCCGGGTGCGATATTTGCGGCTACAAAAAGTCGGGCGGCGAAAGCAATCCCGACGCGCCGAGCAACCCCAATACGCCGAGCAACCCCAATAACCCCACCGGCCCGAGCGACCCGAGCGAATCCGAAACCCCGCCAGCGGTCAATCCGCCGATAACCGATTCGCGCATTTCGCACATATATGCCGCAAACGAGAGCGCGGCGTTCGAGTGGGCGGACTCGGACGCGGCAAACGCCAAGGTGGAGTACAAACTCTCCTCGGAAAGCGCGTACAGGCAGGTTGATAAACCGCTCATAAGGCAGCTCGACGCGCAGACGGCGCGGGTGGACGTCGTCGGGCTCAAAGGGGGCTCTCGCTATGATTTCAGGATAACCACGAGCGCCTCGCAGGAGCTCAAACAAAGCGACGTCCTCATCTCCGCGTACGACCGCTCGGGATATGCGCATTTCAACTATGCGGACGGCGTGGGCGCGTACAAGGACGACGGCACGATAAAGGACGGAACGCTTGTAATTTATCTCTATGAGGGCAACAAGCATGACGTCACAAACGATTGCTATGTGGACGGCGTGAAGGCGGACATCACCCAATATATCACGGACAGCGCGGGCACGGTGCACAAGGGCATAGGCGAGATTCTGAACAACCGCAGATACAGCGGAGACGACAGAAAGAACGTCGGCATTTCGCGGCTGTGCGAAGAGTACGGCTCGGTTGCGCTAAGGGTCATAGGCACGGTGTCCAACGATATGGTCGGCGGCAAGGCGGAAATCGTCGGGCTGACCGATTACGACTCCGAGGGCAACGGCGGCTCCGTGGGAGACAGCGGCGGCATGGCGCGCATGGTAAACGCCAAAAACCTTACGATAGAGGGAATAGGCGAGGACGCGCAGATAAAGGGCTGGGGCTTCCACTTTGTGTCGAGTTCTTCCGCGCGTTGGGGCGCGGGCGACGGCAAGAGTTTCGAGGCGAGAAATCTGACCTTTGCGGGCTATCCCGAGGACGCCCTCGGCGCGGAGGGCGAACAGGCGGAAAAGAAACTTTCTTCCGCGCTGAGCGCGCCCGTGGAGAGGGTGTGGGTACACAACAACACGTTCAAGCAGGGCGGCAACGGCTCGGCGGCGGAAAGCGACAAGGGCGAAGGCGACGGCAGCTGCGATTTCAAGCGCGGGCAGTACTACACAAATTCCTACAATAAATACGAGGACTGCCACAAGACAAACCTCGTCGGCTCTTCCTCGACTTCCGTGCAGTTTGACGTCACATTCCATCATAATTGGTGGTTCAACTGTCAGGCGCGCCAGCCGATAGCGCGCTGCGCGAACATTCACTACTACAACAACTACGTTCAGTATACCACAAGCGTGGCGATGTCTTTCAGGGCGGACAGCTACACGTTTGCCGAGGGCAACTACTTCGACGGTTGCAGCAAGGTTTGGGATACGAACGAGGGCGCGGGCGCGCACAAATTTTTCGACAACGTAGAGGTGGGAACTTACGGCAAAGCCGCCGCGGTGGACAACGTTTCAAGCCGCACGGCAAAGGTGCAAAACAACTGTAAATTCATCGCGAAGAATATAGACTACACCGAGTTCGACACAAGCGCAACGCTGTTCTATTACGACGAGGCAAATCAAAAGAGCAACTGCTCGCTCACCGACCCCGTGACGGCGCGCAGGGACTGCATTCTGTACGCGGGCGTGCAAAAGCACGACTACTCTTCCGTAAACACGGACGCCAACAAGTACACCCCCGCAGCCGCACTCGCGCTGACGGGCGATTGGCTGGATATATCCATTCCGACGTCCTCCGCCGACGCAGAAGTGAGCGGCGTGCTGTTCAGGGACGGCACGGGTTCGCGCAAGGGCAAGGGGCAGTACGCTACGTTCCGCCTTGCAGACAGGGCGGAAATAAAGGTGACGTGCGACGGCAACGGCGACCTTCTTTCGTCAAGCGGCGCGGTCGTCGCGACGAAGATAACCGAGTACCGCGGAACGCTCGAAGCGGGGATATACTTTATCCGCTCCTCGCAGTGCGGACAGGACAGCAATCTGAAAGAGGTGAGCCTCACTTCCCTCGCATTCAAGAGCGGCGTGTCGGACGCGGAGAGGGTGGCAAACGTAATCGCGCTGATAGAGGCGATAGGCAACGTGGAACTCAACGATGCGTGCGCGGGCAGAATTTCCGCCGCACAGGCGGCATACGCCGCCCTCGATTTATCCTTGCGCTCTCAGGTGACCAACGCCGCAACGCTTGAAAACGCCGTTAAGGCGTACGATAGCTTAATTGCGGCAAAGGTGGTGGAGCTCATCAAGGCGATAGGAGAGGTGGACAAGGACAGCGGAAGCGCGATTTCCGCCGCGCGCGAGGCGTACAACGACTTGACGGTAGACCAGAAAACGCTTGTTGAAAACGCCGAAGACGGCAGCGTGTTTGCGGCGCTGTTGCAGGCGGAAAAAGATTTCTCGCAGTTCGAAACGGCGGCGGTAAACAGCGCGATAGAAGGGCTGAAAGAGCCCGCTTCCGCGACGACGAAGTGGGAAATCGCCGCGCTGCTCGAAGAGTATCGCAGGGTGGAAAATATGTATAACTCCCTCGATGAGGATAAGCGCGAGGATGTCGATAATTACTCAAAAGTAACCGAGGGGTTAGCCGCGCTCGAAAGGGCTTTGCGCCCCTACGAGGTCAGGGATATGATTGACGCCCTGCCCGAAAAATCGGACGTCGGGCTTTCCCACAGCGCGGAAGTTGAGGCGGCGCGCAAGGCTTATGACGCCCTCGACGCGGCGGGCAAACAGACGGTGGGCGACATAACCCGCCTGACGGACGCGGAAGACGTCTTAAAAGCGCTTGCAAGCCAATCAAAAGTGGGAATTTTCACAAAGGACAACCCCGCGCTTGCGAGCGGCGCAGGCTTCACCGTGACGGGAAATTACAAGGACAAAGAGACGTTTGAATACGGCGGGAATACGTACAACGGACCGCTTAAAATGGAGAGCTCGACAATCGTTACGTTTACCACCGCCGCGAAGATGAAGATGACGTTTGTACTGCATGCGGGCGGCAAAGCTAAGACCATAAAGGTGGACGGCAAGGCGGTTAGCCCGACCGACGAGATTGTCTTGGAAGCAGGCGAGCATAAAATTACCCGCAACGACGGCGAGGCTTGGCTGTGCTATGTGATACTAACTCCCGTCGATGATTAAAACCCCGAAATTGACGGGAAAATCATATAACAAAGCGCAAAAAGGTTGCAAAAAAGTTGCAGCGGTCTGATAAAAAGCGCAAAAGGCGCAAAAGGTGAAAAAGTGCAAAAGGCGGCGCGACGGATTTTCCGTCGCGCCGCCTTAACATATTGCGTTATTTTTTGTAGGAATAATTACAACCCTAAAATCGTATGAGTCACTTTATCAATAAATTTGTCGTAATCGTTATAAATTATGGTACTGCCAAAATCGAACTTTAACGATGATATTGTCATATCGAAATCATTATTTAGATAATAATTCTCATAATCTTGCTTGTTGTTTTCGGCAACAGTGATATCAACCGCTTTATCTACATATCGTCCGTTAATTTTATGTTCTTTGCCAATACCGTAACCCAATGAATATACGGAATAGATATTATTGTTCAACCTTGCTTGTAAATCTTCCGAAATTGCGCCGTGTAGAACTCCTAATTTCTTATTGCTTCTTGCCCCTGTATGCAAGTAGGTAATAAACGATTTTTTAAGAATAGCTAAAAATTGTGAATTGTTCATTATCGTATCTGTTCCTTTGTGAATACTTATATTCAAGATAATTTTTCAAATCTTTTGACGAAAAAGTATAATAACCGCCGTTTTTATATTTCCCGAGTAGTGATATATAAGAAATAAAATCTTCATTATATAACAATTCTTTTAATTCGCTTTCGGAGACTTCCGTAATAATGTAAAGTCCGCTATAAACGCCTACGCCTTTATCGCATTTGATAAGTTTTAAATCGGAAGGTTTTTTGATTAAAGCGTTTATGGAGTATTTGCACCGATATATATCATTTATGCCTTGCGACCGTCCGAACCCGTACCAATCGCTGCTTTTTTCCAAACTGCGTTTTAATAATTTAGCTTTGTGGTTTTCATAATATTCTTTAACGGAAGGGTTAGCGGTCAATTCTTCATAAGGAATAAGTTTGCCGTTTCTATATGGAAACAGGCAGGTATATCGATTGCCTGTTGACGCCTTAACAATGGGAATTGTAAATTCTTCAAAATCAAATTCGCCGATAAAAAAACTGTCGGCAAGAGTTGCGAAACCGTTTTTAACGGTAAAATGGTCTACGGCGCTTTTAAAGGTCAGAATATTCTTTAATTCTTCTAAAATTCGTTTATCCGCAAAATAAAAGTTGCCGTCTATGTAATAATCTTCAACGCTTAATGTGTCCACATAATACGGAAAATTATTTCTGTCTTCAAATTGGAAGTAATCTATTGTTTTTTGTTGGCGATTGGTTTTTAATATTGCAATAGTTGTATAAGTAGTTGCGGAAAAAGCTTGAAAATGTTTTAAATTAACAACCTTATCAAGCAAATTATTATTAACCAAATATGCCCGCATATATTTACTGGCAAGGCTATTGAAAAACGAGCTCGGCGTTATGTAACCTAAAATTCCGCTTGTATTGAGCATTTTTAAACCGATTTCATAGAATACGATATATAAATCGGTCATGCCGTTTTGGGTGAAAGAGAATTTTTTGATGTTATCAAATGAATTACCTAAATTATGGACTCTGACATAGGGTGGATTGCCTAACACGAAATCCATTTTGCCGTTATATCTGTCAATCGTCAAAGTGTCGGCGCAGTTTATATCCCAAACAACATTATTCAATCCAAACCTTTTGACAACGTTGTTTAAGTTATAAATGCACTTTTTGCTTTCCGTTTCATCAATTTCAATGCCATGAATATAGGTCGATAGTTCTTCGGAAAGCAAAAGCAAGTCAGAGCTATTCTTTAAAAATTCTTTACAGTATCTGTTTACAATAGCAACCAAAAATGCGCCATCGCCGCAACTATTGTCGATGACGTGTTTTTTTAATATCGCTTGACCATGATAACTCGATAAGTCAAGGACATTATTAACGATAAATTCAGGCGTGTAGAAACGTCCGTTTAATTTTTCGGTTGAAATCGCATCTGCTTCCATATTCATAAATATACAATCATTATATCATATCGTCGCGTTTTTAGCAATAGTTTAGATTATTCAAAATTGCCTCATATTTCAAAGCAGCACAGCGGCGGTGGTCTGAATAAACGAGCGCGCGGCGTAAGCCGCGCGCTCAAACACTCATCACAAAAAAATCGGTCAATATAAAAGCCTGAAAACGCGCGCTTATTCGCGGTTCTCGGATACTAATTCCGCTATGCTTTTAATTCTGTCGAAAGGGTAGGGAGCTGAAAGTTTTTCGGCAAAAATCACCTTGCGCACCACCCCTTTTTGCAGGCGGTCGTGCCTTCCGAGCGGCGCAATTACGCTGTCGCCTATCCTCGCCTCGCGGAATTTGCAGTAGTACCAAAACGTATGTCCGGCGACATTGGGGTCGTCAATGAAGTCGACTGCAACAAAACACAAAAGATTTTCCATAGTTTTTTCATTATATCAACAAATGAATTCAACTGCAATATTTTGATAGCTTTTTCTTTCCCGCGCAACAATTTATTGATAGCTTTTCTCCCCATACTCAATAATTTATTGCCGGTAGACATCCACCCGCCTTGTCCTTACGATAGCGGAAAAAGTGAATCGGGAAGAGGGAAGGTGCGGCAGTACGGAGATATCATTTACGAAATGTCGATGTCCGTTAATTGTTTTCTGAAATATCCGCGACCGCAAATTATTCCGAGTATTGACGGTTTTTGTCGCAAATGATATAATACACTAAACCGCCGCAAAAATTCCGCTGAATGCGCGCGGAAAATAAATAGGAACGAAAAAATCCTCTCCGTAAAGAAGAGGATGTTCGCCGATGCGAAATGCGGTCAGAATAAATTTTTATTTGAACTCTGTCTTGTTATTCTGTACTGTCAGTTTAACGCATCGGGCGGGTAATGTCAAGAGAAAAGGAGAAAATCGTGAAGAAATTTTATTTGGGGCTTGATATAGGCACCGATTCGGTGGGCATTGCGTGCACGGATGAAAACTACAATATTTTGCGAGCAAAGGGCAAGGACCTTTACGCGGTCAGGCTTTTCGACGAATCGAAAGACGCAAGCGAGCGCAGAAATTTCCGCACGGCGCGCAGGAGATTGTCGCGGCGCAAGGAGCGTATAGCGCTGTTGCAGGAGCTGTTCGCGCCGTATATAAAGGATGAAGAGTTCTTTTTGCGGCTTAAAAACAGCGCGCTGTATGAGGAGGACAAGCCGAACGGTTTGCCCAAATTCGCTCTTTTTGCCGACGCCGATTATACCGACAGGCAATTTTATGCGGAGTATCCCACGATTTTTCATTTAAGGCAGAAACTCATAGACGGCGGGGCGGACGATTTGCGGCTGTATTATCTCGCCCTGCACCACATATTGAAATATCGGGGGCATTTCCTTTTCGACGGGTCATATTCGGTGGGCAAGCGCAACCTCGGGGCGTTTTTCGCCGAATTCAACGAGATATCTTCCCAGCTGTTCGACGACGCGCCTTTTTTGAATGTGGATTACGCGGAAGTTTTCCTCGGCGTCGCCGTCGATTCTTCCAAGAGAATGAACGACAAAAAGAAAGAATTGTTCGGTTATTTCGGCAACTCCCGACAGATGAAGGCGATAGTGACCTTTATGTTGGGCGGAAAGTGCAACCCTTCCGACATATTTGAAGAATGTGACGAGAAGAGCTTTTCCGCCGATATACCCGACGAGGAATTCGAAGCCAAGGCGGAAACGCTGGGCGACGGTTTCGCTCTCTTCGATTGTCTCAGAAAAATTTATAAATTCGTGCGCCTTGAAAAAATCCTCGACGGGTGCGAGACAGTGTCGCAGGCTATGATTAAAATATACGATAAGCACAGCAAAGACCTCTCGGAACTCAAAACGCTGATTGCTAAGTATTATTCCCACGACTTGTATCGCGAGGTGTTCAAAAGCGTAGACAAAAAGGCAAACTACGCAAATTATATCGGGTATACGAAGCCTTCACGCAAAAAAATCAACGTCGCAAAGTGCACCGCGGAAGAGTTTGCGAGATATCTTTCCGAGGCTCTGAAAGAGCCGCCCGCGGACGAAGGCGGGCGCGCGCTGTGGGAGAGCGTCACGCGCGAACTCAAAGAGGGGACGTTTCTGCCTAAAATTCTCAATTCCGACAATGGGTTATTTCCCCATCAGCTCAATTTGGCGGAGCTTGATAAAATTCTTTCCAATCTCTGCCGCGACTTCCCCGAATTCGGCGTAAAGGACATCGACGGGCTTACTCCCGCCCAAAAAATCCGTTCTGTTTTTCTGTTCCGCATCCCCTATTTCGTAGGGCCGCTCAATCCCCACGGCGAAAACAGCTGGATAGTCCGCAAAGAGGGCAGGATTACTCCGTGGAATTTCGGGGAGATGGTTGACCTCGAAAAGAGCAACGAGGGTTTTATACGCAGAATGACGGGCAAATGCAGTTATCTGTTTGCGGAGGACGTTTTGCCGAAATGCTCTATGTATTATCAGGCGTTCGACGTGTTAAACCGTCTCAACAAGTTGCGCATAAACGGCGAAGCCATATCCGTCGCGATGAAAAAGGAGCTGTTCGATAATCTTTTCCTGACCCAACCGCGCGTGAACGACAAAAAGATAATAGGATATCTTATATCCCACGGCTATGCGCGCAAAGGGGAGAGGATAAATCTGACGGGCAAGGACGGCGATTTCAAGGGCGACATGCGCTCTTACGTGACGCTCAAAAACAAGCTGGGCTCGTTCGTAGATGAACACCCCGAAATTTGTGAAGATATCATACTTTGGCATACCATTTGTTCGGATAAGAATATGGTCGGGAGATATCTCCTCGGGAAATATTCCGCCTACAAAGAGATAAGCGAGAACATCAAATGGATAAAAGGGCTGACTATTTTCAAGGATTTCGGCAGGCTGTCGCTCGCGTTTTTAACGGGCATAAGCGGCGGCGAAAACCCCGCGGGCGGACAATATACGATACTCTCCGAGCTGTATCGGACAAATCTCAACTTAAACGAGATATTGTTCGGCGAAAAATATCTCTTCCGCCAAGCGCTTGACGGGGCGAACGGCGCGGCGGACGGAGAAGTCGGATATAAAGATGTAAAAGAGCTGTATGTTGCGCCGCAACTCCGCCGCGGCATCTGGCAGTCACTTGTTATGGTTGACGAATACGTCAACGCCCTCGGTCGTTATCCCGATAAAATTTTCGTCGAGGTAACGCGGCAGAACAACTCGCCCGAGAATAAAAAGCGCACGATTTCAAGGAAAGAGCAGCTGTTATCTCTTCTGGAAACCGTGGCGGACATAGACGCGCTTAAAAGCGAGTTAAGGCAAAAGACGGATGACGAACTCCGCAGCGAAAGGCTGTATCTGTATTACAGACAGCTCGGCAGATGCATGTATTCGGGAAATCAAATCGACCTTTCGCAGCTCAACACAGATACGTATGACGTCGATCATATCGTTCCGCGTTCGCTTGTAAAGGACGACAGCATCGATAACAAGGTGCTGGTCCTCCGCTCGGAAAACAGCAAAAAGTCGGATACATATCCCCTTACGGACGATTTCCGCAAACAGACGCCGTTTTGGAAACTTTTGCACGAAAAGCAACTCATAAGCGATGAAAAGTGGGCGCGCCTTACGCGCAAGAGCGCTTTGACGGACGAGGACTACGAAGGATTTGTAAACCGCCAGCTCGTGTATACCAACCAGATGGCGAAAGCCGTTGCCGAACTTTTAACGCGAAAATTCGGCGATAAGGGCACGAAGATAGTTTACAGCAAGGCGGCAAACGTCTCCGCGTTCAGGGATAAATTCAATATACCCAAGTGCAGGGAAACCAATGATTTGCATCACGCCCGCGACGCCTATCTCAATATAGTCGTCGGCAATGTGTACGACGTGCGCTTCACCCGCCTTGCCGATTATTTCAGGCGCAGGGAAAGCGACGGCTCGCAAAGGCAGATAAACCTCGATAAATTGTTTACGTATGACGTCGACGGGGCGTGGGATGCGGAAAATTCCCTCGGCATTGTCCGCGCCAACGTGTCGCGCACGAGCATGTCCGTTACGAGGTATTCCTTCGTAGACGGCGGGGAATTTTACAACCAACAGGCGAGCGGCAAAAACGACGGCGGCGTCGGCGCGCCCATAAAGGGGAAAGGTGTGATGTCCGACGTGAAGAAATACGGCGGATATAAATCTCTCAATACGGCGTACTTCGTGGTTGTCCGCTCAAAGGACAAAAATGGCGGAGAGTTAAAAACGATAGAGGCGATTCCCGTGCTTGTCGATTATAACGCGCACGGCGATAAGGGCAGGATATCCGCCTATCTGGAACACGGATGCGGGCTTAAAGAACCCGAACTCATCGTTTCATGCCTGCGTAAAAAAGCGCTCGTAAAGGTAAACGGCTTTCCCGCATATATTGCGGGGATAACCGGCTCGCGTATTCTTCTGCATAACGCCATACAGTGGTATACGGACGAAAAAACGGATAAATACATAAAAGCCTTATCCTCGTTGGCGGAACGGGAAATGGATGGCAGAGTGGCGGATATCTCGGCGGAAACCTTTGTCATGCACACCAACCGCTTCGGTGAAATACGGCTGCAAATCGACCGCGCACATAATGAGCAAATCTATGAGATTATGCTATGTCAACTCGGCAAGAAAGTGTACGGCGGGATTTCCGGTGCGGTGCATTTTAAGGAAATTCTGGAAAGCAAACGGGACAAATTCAGATCGCGCTCCGTCCTCGAACAGGCAAAAACGCTTTTGCAGATAGCAAAGTTTTTCAAATGCAATGCGGAGGCGGCAAATCTCACTTTGCTGGGCGAGGGTTCGTCTTGCGGAAAGCTGCTTATCAATAAAAACATAACCGATGTTGATTTTGCCGTCGTACATTCATCTGCGTGCGGTCTGGACTTAAAGGAGAGAAAAATTTAAAGTGGGCTTCCGTGTTGTAGTGATAAAATCGCGATGTAAACTTGAATTCCGTTTGGACAGACTTATAATTCGCGGCGAACAGGAAAGGCATGTGTTTATAGGGGAAATCAATACATTGATTGTCCAAAGTACTGCCGTGTCGCTTACGGCAGCTCTCTTATGCGAACTGATGCGCAGGAATATTAAAGTGATATTTTGCGACGAAAAGTGCAATCCTTGTTCCGAACTGTTGCCTTATTACGGAACGGTGAATACGTCCAAAAGATATAAAATGCAGGCCGAATGGAGCGATCATATCAAATCCGAAGTATGGCAAAAGATAATATGGCGTAAAATCCACTCACAAATGTCGGTATTGCAATCGCTGGGGTATTCGGAACAGGCGCATATGTTATCTGAATATATAAACGAGGTGCAACTCGGCGATATAACCAACAGGGAAGGGCATGCAGCGAAGGTTTATTTTAACTGTATACTCGGAGAAAACAATTCAAGAAAGATAGGCGGGTTCTTAAACGGTTGTCTCAATTACGGTTATGCCGTTGTACTGTCTGCCTGCAACAGGGAAATAGTTGCGTGCGGTTATTGTACTCAGCTTGGCATACATCACATAAACGAGTTCAACGAGTTTAATCTCGGCTGTGATTTTATGGAACCTTTGCGCCCGCTTGTTGACAGACATGCGCTTTCCATTGAAGAGGGTGATGTGAATTTTAAGCGCAAAATGGCTGATATACTCAATTCCGGAATTATTTTCGAGGGCAAGCACACGACGCTTGACGTGGCGATACGCAATTATGTAAGAAGCATTTTGGCAGCTTTGAATGGGGGTGACGCTTCTCTTATAATTTTTCCGGAAGAGGAGACAAATGAATTATAAATTTATGCGGTTGATTATATTTTTCGACCTTCCCATGCAGACGGACAAAGATCGGAAGGAATATACAAGATTTCATAAATACCTTGTGCGCAACGGATTTATTATGATGCAAAAATCCGTGTATTCCCGACTTGTGATAAATAATGTGGCAAGCCTTGCTATCAGGCAACGCATAAAAAACAATCTGCCCGCAGATGGCGTGGTTGAATTGCTGGAAATAACCGAAAATCAGTTTTCTCGTATAGAATACCTCGTGGGGGAGGAACAGCAAATCGCTATCGATTCTCTTGACAGGATAATAGAGATATAATTATGAATGAAATTACAACTATTTATCACACATCGCTTGAAACTCCCATAACGCTCTCCTACGAGTCCGTTCAGTTGCTGATATTAGAAAATCCGCGCGAGTTTTATAAATTCGTGGATATGTTTGATTGCAGTATTAAGGGGGAGGAAAGTGAGTTGAGTTTTTTAAGAGACGGCAAGCCGATTTTTCCGGATAAGGAAGGATGTATTATCTGCGATCCTTTTCATTTCGATTTGAATGACAAAAAAGTGATTAACTTACTTATTAAAAAGCTTGTCGAGTTATGTAAATGCGGAAAAACTCAGTTTGAATTGTCGACGATAAATACAGATGTCGGCATGTTGTTTGCCGAACTGTTTGGAAGTCTTCCTTTTTCTCTTGCATACTCCGAATTGACGACAGAAGAGTTGTTGAAAAGCACCGATGTACATTTCGAAAGAACATACGATACGTTGTTGGAAAAAATTATCTGTTATATCAACGTTATGGTGGAATTGAAGCATTGCGGATTTTTTGTGTTCATCAATCTCAAATCTGTACTTTGCGACGAGGAGTTGTCTGCACTTTACCATCACTGCGCACTTGAAAAAGTAGGGTTGTTGCTTATTGAACACTGCAAATGTCGCCCGCTTTCTTCTAAGGAAAAGGCAATTATTATTACCGAAGATTTATGCGAAATTCTTGAAAATTACGGCTGAATATGCTAAAATAACTTTGCTTACGGAATGACCGTTACGTCTGAACGCGCTTTTACGCCTGAACTGTTTGAGGTTTGAGAGTCTTGTTATTCTGTAAGTGATTAAAACCAAGGCATATGAGAATGAATATCTCGGTATGTTTGAGAGTCTTGTTATTCTGTAAGTGATTAAAACTCTTTCGGCTACATATCCCAAGCCTTACACGTTTGAGAGTCTTGTTATTCTGTAAGTGATTAAAACTTCATTTTAGTCGGACTGAATCAGTCAAACGTTTGAGAGTCTTGTTATTCTGTAAGTGATTAAAACTCTTTTTACGATGGATGCATCGGGTGGGACGTTTGAGAGTCTTGTTATTCTGTAAGTGATTAAAACAGTTAAAGAATTATCCGACATTATCGATTAGTTTGAGAGTCTTGTTATTCTGTAAGTGATTAAAACTATTTAGTTATTTTGTCGTCCGGGTTAGGTGTTTGAGAGTCTTGTTATTCTGTAAGTGATTAAAACTCTACGCGCCAACTTGAATCGTGCGGGTTAGTTTGAGAGTTTTGTTATTTTAAGCATGCAGAAAGGCTGAGCAGAGAGCATAAAAAATAGCGCAAGTTGAATTAGGTTCAACTTGCGCTATAAGTGGTGCCGCTGGTATCTTTGCTTCGCTCGATGGCGTCGGCTTTGCCCCGCGTGGACTTGAACCGGCACGGGCTTTCGCCCGAGGGATTTTAAGGCAAATCGCCCCGATTTTCGGTCGATTTTGAGTATTTGAAAAGCATCGAAAAAGAGGCGTTTAAAAGCAAAAAATCATTAAAAACAATCAAAAACAAGGCGTTTCCGCTTGTTCCCGTTTTCTGTAAAATTTCCGTATTTCCCAAAATTTCCCAATCATTTTCACATAACATTATGCATTTACCAAAAGCAGAATCGCTTGTAACCCCGCAGTTCTGCTTTTAATTTTGGTCATTCAACTATCCCAAAATATCTTAACAAAGC
>CANREX010000023.1 GCA_947629735.1 uncultured Clostridia bacterium | reverse complement strand
AAGGAAAGGTTGACCTCGCCGCTGTTCACCAAAGAGCAATTCAAAATGTCGTTATGCAATTTAAGGAAGATAAATACAAACACAAAAGAGGGCAAGGCAAAACTGATTGACACGTTTATCGGGCGTATTTATTTGTTTGAAGACCATATCAAGATAATTTACAATATCGAGGGAAAGGACGAAGAAATTACTCTTGAAGACCTTGAAAGTTCTATTTCGACCCAATGCGGTCAGCCAAAAAGCCTTGATTTTCGTTAAATTTGCCAAAATTTTAACGAATTTCGGGGCTTTTTTCATGCCGAAATAACAAAATTTGGGTGTAAATTTGGGTGTAAACGCAAACGATTATATATTATAGTCGACCTTTAACGCCTGCTCTTTCATGAACTCGGGCGAAAAATGCGTATAGACGTTGCTCGTCTGCGTATTATCCGCCGCATGTCCTGCCCAAACCGACACCACTTCGCGCGAAACGCCGCACTCCTGGCAGCGCACAAGTGCGCCGGAGAATCGGCCTGCCAGCCATGCATTTGTTACTTGCTACCCTTGAAAGGGTCGTTAGGGTCAAACACATTCAATTGGTCGGTTTCTTTATCTTGCTTTAATTGGTTTGCTATGTACTCTTTTATTGCAGCAGTGTTCTTCCCTACCGTATCTACATAATATCCCTTGCACCAAAATTCGCGGTTGCGGTAGGCAAATTTCATATTGCCCCACTTTTGATATATCATCAAGCTACTCTTGCCTTTCAAATATCCCATAAACCCCGCAACGCTCATTTTGGGCGGTATGCTTACCAACATATGTATGTGGTCTGAGCAGATTTCTCCCTCCAACACTTCCACTCCTTTCCATTGGCAAAGCGTTCTTAATATTTCACGTATTTCCAAGCGTTTCTCTTCAAAAAATACTTTACGTCTGTACTTGGCTGCAAACACTATATGGTACTTGCAATTCCACTTCGTATGTGCTAAACTATTCGTGATGTTATTTTGCCCCGGCATTATAATTATCCTCCGATTGTGTTAATTTTTCAGACTGGCAGGTCTCACTTAAATTCTACACAATCGGAGTTTTAGTTTCAAGTCTTATCGGTTAACCTCTTTTGAACCCCGCCACTATGGCGGGGTTTTCGGTAGACAAAAAGATACCCGTCGGGATAGCCTACGGGTATCTTTTTATTATGGGCAATCTATGTGTTTTGACTTATTTTTTGACCTGTTATTTGTCCATCGGCGGGCGACAATTCACCTGACGTCAATTCACCTGACGTCAATTCACCTGACGTCAATTCACCTGACGTCAATTCGCCTTACGCAAGGGCTTTAAGGGAAGATGCAGCTTGCTCGGCGAAATCTTGGCGTTGTCCACGACGATTACTTCCTGCGGGGAATTTTCGGGCGATTCATAGAGCGCAATCTCGCCCTTAGCCCACGTCTTGCCGTCGGGGTCAAACCAATACACCTTTCTACCGCGGCGGCGGAACATAACGCCGACGACCTCCACGCCGTCCTCGTCATTTGTCTCTTCTTCGTAGGATTGTACGTCGTCAATCTCCTTTGCGGACAACTCCTCGACTTCCGCCACTTCAACGGCTTTTTCCGACGGCGCGCACTCGACGACTTCTTCGGAAGCCTCATCCTCTTCGGCGGGTTGCTCTTCCGCCTCTTCGACAGTCTCTTCCGTCTCTTCAAAAACCTCTTCCTTCGTTTCTTCTTCGGGGACTTCCACGGCGGCAGCCTCGATATCGGCTACGGGTTGTTCCCCGAAAACTTCCGCGGCGGCGACTTCCTCAAAATTTTCTCCGTAAATATTCTCCGCGGCGACTTCCTCTTCGGCGACTTGCACGCCCGACTTTACTGCAACGACCTTTATCAGCCCCTTTTCAATCAACGCCTCGGTGGTTTCATAAGGCTGATAATAGTCTTCCGCCGCGCGCTCGGCGCGCTCTGTTCCCCAAGCGCCCATCACCGCCGAGACGAGCTCCGCGGCATACCGCGCGCGCCGCTCGTTTTTAAGGCGATACATACAAGGCGTGTCGGCATAAGCGTTATATCCGGAGACGTCCTCGACTTTGTATTTGCTACCCGCGTATAGGGCAGAATCGAGGGGCAGATAGACGCAGAGCGTGTTGCCGCGATAGCCGAAACGGGCGGCAATTTTTCTCCCGATGCGGAAACTTTCTCGCTTCCAACTCATGCGCGCCTTGACTTTTTTATATGACATAAGCTCGTTTTTGAGGGCAGCGTACCGCGATTTGACCTCGTCGCCCGATTGAATGAGCTTTGCGGTAAAGCTCTTGTTGTAGAGCGTTCCGCCTTGCGCGAAAATCTCCGCAGATACCTTTGTCTGCGCTTGTCCCGCTGCTTCTTCGGTCGTTTGCCCCGCTGCTTCTTCGGTCGTTTGCCCCTCTTCAACGGGCTTGGGGTCTTCCCTTTCTTCCTCCCGCTTGCGGCGTTTCAGCGACAAAACAGCGGTAACCGCCAGCGCGATGACCACAAGGGTACACACCGCCGCGGCAATGCAGATTGCGAGCAAAATGCCGCCTTCCGTTCCGCTCACGAAGAACGATTTATCAAGTGATTTGAATGTCGACATGCCCTCACCTCGCCTTAGTATTTCTCTTTTTTCTTATGACAACCACCAAGATAATCATCGCAGCGACATCAACAAGCAGAACGCATGTCGCGATAATGAGAACGGGGAAGTACGGCGTGTAACTGCTTGTGAACACATATTCCGAAAGTCCGTCCGCCTCAAACACGACGTAGTCTCCGTCGCGCATAAATTTAACGCTTGTCGGTCCCGTTGTTCCGATGGGTGCGGAAGCAAGCATTATTCCGGACGTGGAAACCGCGCTTGCCGCGTCCGACTTCGCAAGCGCCATCAAGTCAAAGTCCTTGTCCCTGAACGCCTCGGGAATTAGCAGCCGCACGGTGACTTTGCCCTCGATGGGCACTTCCTCGCCGTCTTGATTGCACATTTTTACCGAATACTTTTCGGAGACTTCGTCCGCGCCCCACGCAAGGTACGAGCGCGTAGTATCCTCTACCTTTTCGACGACAAGTTCGAGCGTAGGGTCGAAGCCCTCTTCGCTGTCTATGATGACCTCGGGGACGTCTGCGCCGCTCTCGCCGCTTGAACCGCCTTCGTCACCCGAGCCGCTTTCGCCGCCGCCCGATTCACCCTCGCTGCCCGAACTGCTTGAACCGCCCGAGCCGCTTTCCTCTTTGGGCGTTGTCTGAGTCTGCGTTCTCAAAATGGTGAGAGTTGCCGTCATTCTTTCAAACTCGCCGTCGGGGTCGCTGAATATCGCGATGACAGTGTAGATATTAGGCTCGGTTTGCCCGTTGACCTCATAATCCACCGTTACGTTTGTAGGCAATGTGCCGACGATTAAAATGCTGTGCACGCCGCCGTCGTACTTTACGGTGACGTCCTCGAATTTGATTCCGCTCAAATCGTGGCTGACGGGCAAAATCGTCAAAGTAGCCGTTTTAGAGGGGATATCCTCGTAGTTGCGCTCATCGCCCGTAAATATCGCCGTCACGGTGTATTCGCCCACGGCTTTTTGTCCGTTGCCGTCATATGCGACGTCAACGCCGTCCGGCAAAACTCCGTCTATTAAAATGCTGTGCGCCTGCGCGTCGTAAGTTATGGTGAAGTCATCAAACGTCACGTCAAGAATATATGCGGCTTTTGTTATCCGGAATGTGAGTTCGATATATTCCGAATCGCTATCCGCCCACTTGTAGTTTTTGCCGTCCGTGAGCGTGAGCCTGACGGGATAATTATCCACATTTATTCCGCCGTCGTTTTCCGCGGTGTAGAGCAAAGAAGCCGCGATGTCCGCCGTCTGCGGCTTGCCGTTATATACTTTGCCGATTATTTCGGGCGCGGCTACCTGCTGTTTTGCGACGGCGTAAGAATGTGAAGTCGTATTTTCCGCAAGCGCGTAATTGGCTGCCTTTGCGTCCGTGCCGTCCAACTCCGCCCTGAAAACGTATACTCCCGCGTCCTTGAACTCGCCCGCAAAGTCGGGCGCGACGACGAGCGCGAAGTTATCTCCGTTCAAGCCCTCCGCCGTCGCGCTGGGCAAACCGAACGCATCGCCCGTGTAAGTCAGACCGATTATTTCCCATTCCGCGTCGATAACTTTTTGCTTGATTTCAACAGCCTTTGTGAGGACAACGCCGCTGAATTCATAGTTTGACTTGTCGGTTTCGCTCAAATCGGCGGTGAAGATATAGCTGCCGGCATTTATAAACGCCTTGCCGCCGCCGATGGTTACTATGAGGTCGAGCGCCGCGCTTCCGACGCCCCGAGCCGTCGCCGCGGGGATAGAATAAAGTTCGCCGCTGTAAGTGTAGTCGTCGAGCGTTGTCCACGTTATTTCGCCTGTGATTTTTGCCTTTTCGATTTCATATGACTGCGTTTCGCCCGACGAAATTATGTAGTTGTCCTTCGCGCCGCCTGTTAAGGAGACGGCGAAAACGTACGCGCCCGCGTTCAAGAACCCGCCCTTTGTCGGCGAATTATCGTCTATTTCCACGGAGACGGACAAATCGTCGCCCGCGACCTTGCCCGACTCTATGCTCGCCGAGGGATATATTGCGCTCCCGAAGGTATATTTATAGCCCGCTTCTTCCCCCGACCACGAGATAACAATCGGGGCTTGCGTTATGACGACATCGCCGCTCTTGGCGTTATCGAGCGCATAGTTTTTCGCGAGGTCGCCCACAATCGTTGCGCAAAAGATATACTTGCCCGCGTTTGAAAACCCGCCTTTCGTAGGCGACGCGCCGTCTATTTCCACTTTAAGTTCGATCGCGTCGCTTCCCACGCCTTCCGCAAAAGCCTCGGGCATATCGATATCCGAGCCGTAAACGCCGCCTTCGAGATTCGTCCAGACGACATTTGCGGTAGCCTTGCCAACCGCTATGGAGAGTTCCCAGAAATCTATCGTGAAGTTGCCGCTGTCATCGGTTGCGGTAAATACGTAACTGCCCGCGTCTTTGTATGAATCGACATTGCCGACATCGGCGGCGGTCGTATACCCGTCAACGGAGAGAATCAAGGTTACGATATGTTCCCTGCCGTCGTAAACGATTTCCGAACTTTGCTTGATTTCAATTTCATCTTCACTTCCGTAATCCGCATACCACGTCGCGGCGGCGGTTGCCTTTTCTATAACAAACTCGGCGGTATCGCTTTCAAGCGCGTAGTTGTCCGCCTTTGCCGAAGCAGTAAGGGCGACGGTCACGGCGTAAGTATCTGCGTTTTGCGGCGTTTTGTTTGCCGCAACATTTCCTTGGTAGCTTACGGTGTAGTCCTTTGTGATTTCCAGAGTTTCGTCGTTTACGCCTGTCGCAAACGAGGCGTTCAACTCCTCTGCATATTGAACGCCGCCGTTATAGGTCGCACTGCCGAGGGCGGGCAATTTTATTATCGCCTTGTCTATGGTGAATGAACCGCCGATATTTCCGAGCGTGAAGTTGGAATTTTTTATCGCGACGGTTATATCGCTTCCCAAGGCGTATGTGCCCGCGTCCGCCTTGTCGGAGGTAAATTCAAACTCGCTGTTTATAACCTCTCTTTTAAGGCTTTCGGGTATATTGGAAACAACGGCTGTTTTATCGCTTGTCACCTCGGGGGTCAGCGCTTTCCCGACGTACGTTTTACTTTCGGGAGTAAACGTGACGTCTACCTGCAACGCCTTGATTGTCGCGTAAAGAGTATTTGAATACGCCGCCTTGTAGTTGCCCGCCGCAGAGCCGCTCAATGTTACGGGCTCTACATTTACGGTCTTATGTTCGCCCGCATTGACGTCCGCAAAGTACGCCTCTATATCGTCCGCTTGCACGTTGTCGTCGCTTATTTTGCCCGAAACGGATTTCACCGTCACCGTTGCGACATTATTGCCGTCATAGAACTTGTCTGCGGCGGCGAGCTCAATCGTGAGCTCCCTCGCCTCTATATCGCCCGTTATCGCGACGTAAACTTGCGACGTAAGGTCGACGGTGTAGTTGCCCGCCGCCGCGCCGCCGAGCATTATAGAAGTTATGGTCACCTTTACGGAAGTTCCCGCGTTCGCGCTCTTGAATTCGGCGGTATAATCTGCGACATCTACCGCGGCTTTGTCGTTGTCCTTTTTGTAGCCGTCAAAGATAAATTGCGTAATTGTTGCAATATCAGTTCCGTCGTATGTCTTTTGCGCTACCGTCGCGCCCGTTATGGTCAGGGTCGCCTGTTCGATTCGGAAATCGACGAGCTGCTCCAAATACCCGTAGTCGTCCGTGCCCGCAACCGCCGCTTTCATGGTGTACTCGCCCGCGTTTACGGGTTTTTCGCCGCTGTAATTATTCTTGCCCCTTTCCGAATAAGTTATCTCGGCGTTGCCGCCGAACGTCGCCTCCGTGCCCGTCGGGTCGTTGTCCGTATCGCCATAAGTCCAACCCTCGATATTCGGCGTTGCCGCTTTCCAGCTGTTGGCAGCCTTTTTGATCGTATATTTACATTCGCCTGTCACGGGCGAAAGTTTGTAGTTCGCCGCCTTTTCGGAGATAAGCGTTACCGTTACGGTGTAAGTATCTGCCTTTATGGGGGTGACTTCACCCGTAACGTCGCCTTTGTATTCTACTTTGTAGTCGTTTGCGCTGAGTTCAAGGACTTCGCCGATTTGGGGAAGTACGGCAAACAAAATTACGTTGCGGAACAGTCCGAAGTTGTCAACCTGAGCGAAATTGTGCAGGGCGTTACCGACGATTTGCGCCCCGACTGCGAGGCGAACGGAATCATTCTGACGGTAACTTTGCCCGACACTTTGAACGTGTACGCCAAAAAAATTGCCCTGGAAAGCGTGATTCAGAATTTGGTGCTGAACGCAATAGAACACTCATATTGCTCGCGTCTGTACGTGACCGCCGTAAAGCGCAAGGGCATTTGCCGCCTCGATATCGTGGACGACGGACAGGGAATTACTACCGATAAAGACGTGTTTGCGCCGTTCGTCTCGGGCAACCCGTCGGAAAACAACTCGGGACTCGGCTTGTTTTTGGCAAAGAACGCGGTTGAGACCATGCACGGCGAACTGACGTTCGAGCGCAAAGATAACCTGACTATCTTTTCCGCCACTCTCCCACTGGCATAGCGCGCTTTTCGATTGACTTTTGCCTTTCTCTTGGTTGAAATTTAAACAACCGCACTTAAAAAATGTTTACAAAAAACCTGTTGATTTATTTAACTTTTTTATCTCATACTGTTGCACTTGGTTTGACAATTCAATAAAAATTTGTGGGCGCGAAGAATTCGCGCCCACCTTTATTTTTGATTAAATTTTCTCTTTGATTAAAGACCCAATACTCCGAACAGGTTGTACTTGCTGAAAATAACAACCATTACGAGGGATATCGTGGACATTATCTTTATAAGGATATCGAGGGAAGGTCCGACCGTATCTTTCAACGGGTCGCCGACCGTATCGCCGACGACGGCCGCGTCGTGCACGGAGTCGTAGCCTTCTTCGCCCTTCTTCACGCCTTCAACGCCGCCGCTTTCGATAAACTTCTTGGCGTTGTCCCACGCGCCGCCCGCGTTGCCCGTATAGATTGCGAGCATTATCGCCGCTATCGTCGCGCCGACGAGCAAGCCGCCGACGAACGCCGCGCCGAACACGAAGCCCGAGACGACGGGAATGAGTATCGCTATTATGCAGGGAACGCGCATTTCCTTCAAAGAGCCCTGTGAGGATATCTCAATGCACGTCTTGTAATCGGGGTCTGCCTCGCCTTCGAGAATTCCCGGAATCTCCTTAAACTGTCTGCGCACTTCCTCAACCATCTTGCGCGCCGCTTTTGCGACGGCTTCGATGAGCATACCCGAGAACATAAAGGGTATCGCCGCGCCCACTATCGCGCCGCACAGCGTCAAAGGCTGCATTACGTTGAGCACGAGCTGATCGAGCCATGTATTGATTTCCGCGGGGTCTATCACGTTGAACGCGAACAGATAGCTTGTTAGCATTGAAAGCGCCGCCAAAGCCGCCGAGCCTATCGCGAAGCCCTTGCCTATCGCCGCGGTGGTGTTGCCGACGGAATCGAGCTTATCGGTTATCTCGCGCACTTCTTCGTCGAGTTCGCTCATCTCCGCGATGCCGCCCGCGTTATCCGAAATAGGTCCGTAGGTGTCAACCGAAACGGTAGCCGCGACGAAAGAAAGCATGCCCAGAGCCGCGCAGGAAATTCCGTACATGCCCGCCACGAGGTACGCGCCGTAAATCGCCACGCCGAGCACTATTACGGGGAGCATACAGCTTATCATGCCGTTCGCCATGCCCTGCGTAATTGTGAGCGCGCTGCCCTCTTTGGACGCGCTTGCTATCTTCTTGGTGGGCTTGTAGTCGTAACTTGTGTAGTATTCTGATATTATGCCTATAACTATACCCGCGACAATGCCGAATATCGCCGCGACCCAAGGCGAGAAGTTTTTAAGTCTGAAACCTATCCTTACAAGCTCTGCCGAATCGTTAAAGCCTTTGAACATGAAGAAACTCAACAGGAAACACCCGATAACCGACGCGCCCGCGGATATCCACGTGGCGATGTTGAGTTCCATATGAACGTTTTTGGAAAGATTCTTCCTGAGCACTATGTAGGAGACGCCGACCACGCAGCCTATAAGCCCCGCGCCCGCAAATACGAGCGGGAACAAAAGGAGCATTTTCATGAGTGCAGCGTCGGTTATTATGTGTTTGAGCGTAAGCTCGCCGGCGAGGATCACGCCCGAGAGCATTGCGCTGACGTAGGATTCGAGAAGGTCGCTTCCGAGTCCCGCTACGTCGCCGACGTTGTCGCCGACGTTGTCCGCTATCGTCGCGGGGTTGCGGGGGTCGTCCTCGGGAATGTGAGCTTCGGTCTTGCCGACCAAATCCGCGCCCATGTCCGCAGCCTTGGTGTAAATGCCGCCGCCGACGCGGTTGAACAGAGCTATTATCGAACAGCCCAGCGCATAGCCCGATAAGGTCATGGTGAAGCCCGTTTCAAGCTCTTTGAAAATAAGCCCTTTCTGCACGGTGTGCTCCACTATATCGGTTATCTGGTGATTTGCAAGCCCGAATATGAGGAACACGATTATCGCGCCCAAAAGCGCGAAGCCCGCCACGCAAAGCCCCATAACCGAGCCGCCTTTAAATGCAACTTTGAGCGTCTTGCCCAAATCGCGCGTTTCGTTTGCGCGGTTGGCGACCCTCACGTTTGCGTACGTGGCTATCTTCATGCCCACAAAGCCTGCGGCGGCGGACATCACCGCGCCGATGACGAACGCAATGCCCGTCTGCCAGCTGATGAAAACGCCCAAAACCACCGCTACGACCGCGCCGATTATCGCGACGATTTTAAATTCGTACGCGATGAATGCGCTTGCGCCAACGCGTATTGCGCCCGCGATCTTCTGCATTTTTTCCGTTCCCTCTTTCAGCTTTTTCACGCTGAAATAGTTGAACGCCGCGTAGGCTACGGAAAGTATTACCGCCGCGCCCACGATGATGAGTAACAGTTCAGGAATCATCTTTCTCCCCTTTTGTAATAAATTATGACGGCGCGACCCGAAGGTTGCCGCGTTGCGCCGTTTTATGCGCGCCGCCCGCCATTCTTTTGAAATTTTACCATATTATAAGATAAATTGCAATAGAAAAATGTATATTTGTCACATAAAATTTTGACAACCGTACACATTTTTGTCAAAAATTTTTCACAATTGCTATTGAAATGTGAAAAGGGTTGTGATACAATAAACTCTGTAAAAATATTTTATCGCGCGGGGACGCCCTATGGCGAGACCGCGAAGGGGAAAATCATGAAAGACAAGAACTGCGGCTACTGCATGCGCGGCGAACTGCTCGATAAATTCGGCATATTCATCTGCGATTTGAACGTCTCCTCTTTGATACTCTTCAAAGAGCAGTCCAAACCAGGCAGGTGCATCGTCGCTTACAAGGACCACGTCAGCGAAATAGTGGATATTTCCGACGAAGAGAGAAACGCGTTTTTTGCGGACGTCAACCGCGCGGCAAAGGCGATACACGCGGCGTTCAAGCCCGATAAGCTCAATTACGGCATGTACGGCGACACGGGCTGCCACCTTCACGTCCACCTCTGCCCAAAATACAAGGGCGGCGACGAGTGGGGCGGCGTATTCCAGATGAACCCGCAAAAGACCTTCCTCACCGAAGAGCAATACGCGGAAATGATTGAAAAAATCAAGGCAAATCTTTAAAATTTTCTCATATCTTCCGCGGCGGCAAAATTTCGCGCCGCACGCCGGAGGGGAATCGATACAGGAGGAATCAAATGGCACATAACGTAATAGCCGAGGCAAAGCGTTGCCTCAACTGCAAAAAACCGCTTTGCAGAACGGGCTGTCCCATCAACACGCCCATTCCCAATTTTATACAGACCTTTCTGAACGGCGACATCGAAGAGGCGGGCAGAATGCTCTTCGACAACAACCCCCTTTCGGTGGTTTGCTCGATAGTGTGCAATCACGGCAACCAATGCCAGGGGCATTGCGTGCGGGGGTTAAAGGGCGAGCCCGTGGAGATCTCCACGATAGAAAACTTCATTTCGGAGAGATATCTCGACAGCCTCGTCCTCTCCAAGGCGGAAAGCAACGGCATAAAAGTCGCGGTCATCGGCTCGGGCCCCGCGGGAATTACGATCGCCATAACAATGGCGCAGCTGGGCTATGACGTGACCGTATTCGAAAGCAAGAGCGATATAGGCGGCGTGCTCAGGTTCGGTATTCCCGAGTTCCGCCTTCCCAAGGTCATCGTGGACAGATATAAAACGCTCATGCTCAGGCTGGGCATAAAGCTCAAATTCAACGTGACGATAGGCAAGGCGTTCGGCGTGGAGGAATTGTTCCGCGACGGCTTCAAGGCGATATCGATAGGCACGGGCGTTACGTGGCCAATCGCGCTCAATATCAAGGGCGAAACGCTCGGACACGTCCACTACGGCGTGCACTTTTTGGAAAAGCCCGAGGCTTATCGCGACCAGCTCGGCAAGTCGATGGTCATCATCGGCGCGGGCAACGTGGCGATGGACGTGGCGCGCACCGCGCTCAGAATGGGCGTACGCGACGTCAAAATAACCGTCCGCTCGGATACGTACAGCGCGAGCGAGGAGGAAAAGCAGTACGCCGAATACGAGGGCGCGGAGTTCATATTCAACAAGCAGCCCGTGGAAATCACCGACGACGGCGTAATGTTTGTCGACACCGTTTGCGACGAGCAGCACCGCATAATCTCCACTTCCGATACCCCCACCCTCATGCAGGCGGACAGCGTGATGATATGTATTTCCCAACGCCCGTCCAACATGATTTTAACCCAGACGAAAGGTCTTGAAATCAACGAGAGAGGGCTCGCGAAGATTGCCGAAAACGGCGAGACCACCCGCGAGGGCGTGTTTGCCAGCGGCGACGTCGTGAAGGGCGCAAAGACCGTCGTCGAGGCCGCCGAACAGAGCAAGCGCGTCGCTTATGCAATGCATGGATATCTGCAAGGCTTGAAAAAGTAAACGTTTTGATAAAGAAGAAGCGAAACTTTTGATAGAACGGATATGAAAGATTAGAAAATATAAAAAAAGTATGGCGGCGCGAAAATCGCGCCGCTTGTTTTTTATGTGTAATTTTGAATGAGGGCGTGACACCCCACCGTCACTCTGTCCGATGGCGACAGCCCTTCCCGCTGTCATTCTGAGCGAGGGCGTAAGCATTGCAACACCCTTACTGTCAATCTGAGCGAGGGCGTAAACCACCCCCCCCTGCTGTCATTCTGAGCGGAGCGTTAGCGAAGTCGAAGAATCCGGAATTTCATTGCGCTTTTGAAATTTCTTATGCGGCATACCCCAGCCGGATTCCTCGGCAAGCTCGGAATGACAAAGTAAGGTAAACCCTACGCCCTACCCTACCCTACCCTACCCTGCCCTCCCCACTCCCCTCAACCAAGGGGAGTGGGGAGGTATAAAGAGATTTCATTATGCCCGAGGGCGTTAGCCCCTCTACTGTCATTCTGAGCAAGCACCGCAGGTGCGTAGTCGAAGAATCCGGAATTTCATTGCGCTTTTGAAATTTCTTATGCGGCATACCCCCGCCGGATTCCTCGGCAAGCTCGGAATGACAAAGTATCATACCCCAGCCAGACCCATTCGACTGCACTCGCTGTCGCTCGTTCCGCTTTGTGAAAATTTTGCTTGCTCGCAAAAATTTTCTACAAACCATCGGGCTAACGCCTCGGTCGAAATGACAGCATTTAAAAAGCGTTTTCCTTATATTCCCCCACCTTGGGGTGGGGGAAATTAAAAAAGGGGCAGGGATAATTTTTGCCGCATTATAATAACTTTTGCTACCGCAATTCCACCTATTTTCTCGCCAAATGTTGTCTTTACATTTGCCGAGAAGAGCCCCTCAATCTCACGAAAAATTTGCGGGCGCGCAACCGCCCGCAAATTTTTGTGAACCTTTTAATAACTCTCAAACTGCGAGGCATACAACTTAGCATACACCCCGCCCGCCGCCATCAGGCTGTCGTGCGTACCCTGCTCGACTACGTTGCCGTCCTCCATGACGAGGATATTGTCGGCGTCCTTGATGGTGGACAGTCTGTGCGCGATGACAAAGCACGTCCTGCCCTTCATGAGCGAGGTCATCGCCGCCTGAATGGTCTGTTCCGTGCGCGTATCCACGTTGGATGTCGCCTCGTCCAGAATGAGCATGGGCGACGAAGAGAGCATCGCGCGGGCAATCGTCAAGAGCTGTTTCTGCCCCTTGGAGATATTGACGGCGTTGTCTGTGAGATAGGTGTCGTAGCCCTGCGGCAGACAGGAAATAAAGGAATGAATTTTCGCCGCTTTGCAGACTTCCTCCACCCTCTCGCGGGTAGCGTTTTCGCAGCCGTAGGCGATATTTTCGTAGACCGTGCCCGCGAACAGCCACGTGTCCTGCAAGACCATTGTAAACGCCTTTCTGAGCGATTGGCGGGTGACGTCGCGTATGTCGCAGCCGTCTATCTTTATAGTGCCCGACTGCGCGTCGTAAAAGCGCATAAGCAGGTTTATAATCGTCGTCTTGCCCGCGCCCGTGTGCCCGACGATGGCTATCAAATCGCCCTTCTTCGCGTGCAGATTGAAGTTCTTTATCACGGTGCGCCCGGGGAGATATCCGAACGAAAGGTTTTCTATGCTGACATCTCCGCTCACGTCTTCAAGTTCGCAGTCGTTCTTGTCGCCCACGCCCTCGTCCTGCTCGTCGAGCACCCTGAACACCCTCTCCGCAGCCGCTATCGAGGATTGGAACTCGCCTATGACGTTGGCGATTTCGTTGATAGGACCCGAGAATTTGCGCGAATAGAGCACGAAAGAGGAAATCTGGCTGAGCCCTATCCCGCCCCAGCCGAACGCGAACATGAGCGCGCCGAGCGTGCTTATTAAAGTGAGCGACAAATTGTTTATGAAGTTTACGGTAGGACCTGAAATCGTGCCGTTGAACTCCGCCTTGGTGTAGGCGTCCGCCGCCTCCCTGTTGCGCAGCTCGAACTGCTGCAAGATCTCCTCCTCCCTGTTGTACGCCTTGGTGGTCTTCTGCCCCGCGAGCATCTCCTCGCCGAAGCCGTTCAGCTCGCCCAGCTTTGCGGAGCGCTTCCTGAACAGCGGGTGCACCTTCTTTGCGATATAGCGCGTCGTGAGAAGGGAAAGCGGGATTGTGACCGCGAACACGAGGACGAGCGGCGCGGCTATCACTATCATCATGACGAGCGAGCCCACTATCTGCACGATACTCTTCAACACGAGCACGATGTCGTTCGCGAGCGAAGTGCCGACGGTGTCGATGTCATATGAAAGCACGGAGATGACGTCGCCCGCCTGCCTGCTGTCGAAATAGCCGACGGGAAGATGAACGAGCTTTGTGAACAGATCCCCGCGCATCGCCTTTGTCATTCTGCGCGCGACCGCCGCCATGCCTATCGTCGTCAGATAGTTGACGATTTCCGATACTACATAGACTATCAGCAATATCACGCAATAGCGCGTTATCGCGGAAAAATCAGTCGTGCCGTCGGGCTTGATTTCGGCAATCGCCACGCCGCAGATATACGGTCCGAACAGCGAGAGCGCGACGCCGAATATATTGCCCAAAACCACCGCGATAAAGAGAGGCAGCGAGGGCTTCAAATAGGCGAAAAGGCGGGTGAGGGCGTACTTTTTATCCACCTTCTTGTCTTCGAAACTGCGGTTGTCGGTTATGTGGATTCTCGGCGCTCTCATAAATCGCCTCCCATCTGCGCTATACAGATATGACGGTAGTCTTCACAGCTTTCATACAGGCTGTCGTGCTTGCCCATGCCCACTATTTTGCCGTCGTCGAGGACGACTATCAGGTCCGCGTACTTCACCGCGCTTACCCTCTGCGCGACGATGAACTTGGTGCAGTGCG
>CANREX010000022.1 GCA_947629735.1 uncultured Clostridia bacterium | reverse complement strand
ATTTACGAATCCTTAACGAAAGATTGGCTATAATTTTAACGAGCGTACAACAAATAATTGCACTTTTAAATGTATTTCCTCCGCTTTTTCTCTGTGTAGTAGTCTGTCTCCGCATATCGGCGGAGTTGAAAATAACGTATATTGGCGGCATTGAGCCGTAAATATAGCCATTCCGGTGATAATGGCGGCGAGGATCCACCTGTTCCCATTCCGAACACAGAAGTTAAGCTCGCCCGCGCCGAAAGTACTTGGGTTTTAACTCTGGGAGGATAGGTCGTTGCCGGATTTCAAAAAATAAGCGTTGTCAAAATGACGGCGCTTATTTTTTGCGTGCAGACGAAGTTATGATTGCTGTAATTCTCTATTTGTCACCCTGAGCGGAACGAGCCGTAAGGTGAGTGAAGTCGAATGGGTCTGGCTGGGGTTTACCGCATTGTCATTCCGAGCCTGCCGAGGAATCCGGCTGGGGTATGTCGCATAAAAAAGACCTAAGCGCAATGAAATACCGGATTCTTCGACTTCGTTCACTGCGTTCACTACGCTCAGAATGACAGTAAAATAAGAAAGTTCACTACGCTTTGTGAAAATTTTTTGTCGTTTACAAAAAATTTTCTACAAACCGTCGGGCTTACGCCCTCGGGCAGAATGACAGTAAAGGGGTTTACGCACTATTTATACCTCCCCGCTTCCCTATCTTAGGGAAGCGGGGAGGTTTAGTATAGGAGGGCGATATTAAATAATATGTAAACTTCCGTAAGGGGCGGGGAAGAAATAGCAAATGGGGCGGCGAAACGGGTTGACAAAGCGGGTGGGGAATGGTAAAGTAGATATATAAATCAAACAGCCGAAAGGCGGACAGTTCGCGACCATCCTGTCTTTAAACAAAACTATGGAAAAAAATGGGCGCATATATTGCGTCTTTTTTTGTGGGACATGGCTGTACGGCGGTCGGAAAGGGAAGGCAGACCTTGCGGGTTATCGGTAGTAATCTAAGGAAGGAAAACTCACCTTTTCAATCGCGACATGTTCTCATAGTGAAAAGGCGTTTTGCGCTCTTTTTTTGGGGCGGCGGGTGCGATGTCTTTCGTTCGGCGCAAAAGCGGGTAAACGTATGATAAAAAGTGCAATCAAAAGGGAATGGAAGGAGTTTTGCACCCTTCTTAAATGTGTGCCGTCGGTGGTTGTCGTGCTGTTCGTCATGTCAGTGTTCTGCATGAATCTTTTGGCGAACAAGAGCATAAATCTGCCCTTCGGCTGGCTTGCCCTCGACTGCGGGATAATCGTTTCGTGGTTTGCCTTTTTCACGATGGATATCGTGACGAAGCGGTTCGGTCCGAAAGCCGCTAACGAGCTTTCCGTTCTCGCGACGGCGATAAATCTCTTCTTCTGTCTGCTGCTCTATATCGGCAGCGTGATTCCCGGGACGTGGGGCGAAAGTTACGTTGAGGGCAGTGAGGAAGTCATCGGCAGCGCATTGAACAACACGTTCGGCGGCACGTGGTATGTCGTTTTCGGCAGCACCGCGGCGTTCCTTATCTCCGCGGTAGTCAACAATTTCACCAACTACGGGATAGGCGGGCTGTTCCGCAAAAACCCCGACTGCCTCGGCGCGTTTGTCGCCCGCACCTACGTCTCCACGGCGGTAGGGCAGTTTGTGGACAACATGACGTTCGCGCTGATAGTCAGTCACTTTTTCTTCGGGTGGACTATCCTGCAATGCGTGACCTGCGCGCTGACGGGAATGGTAGCCGAACTTTTGTGCGAGGCGGTGTTCTTCTATCCCGCCTACCGCATTACGGCGCGCTGGAAGAGAGAGGGCGTAGGGGAGGAATACCTCGGGCTTCGCGCAAGCAAATTTAAGGTCGCGGAAAAGGAGGAAAACGATGAAAGTGCTGATAACGGGGACGTCTGACGGCATAGGACGCGAAATAGCGCTTAAATTTCTCGCCTGCGGGCACGAAGTCACGGGGATCGATATTCTTCCCGCGACAATAGACGGCGGGCGTTACACGCATTTTACGGCGGATATTTGCGGCGAACTGCCCGACATTCCGCCCGTGGATATACTCATAAACAACGCGGGCGTGCAGGACAGCGGGCGCGACATCGACGTCAATTTGAAGGGCAGCATGCGCGTCACCGAAAAGTACGCCTTTCACGAAGGCATAAAAAGCGTGCTGTTTATCGCCTCGGCGAGCGCGTCGAACGGCGCGGAATTCCCCGAGTACGCCGCGAGCAAGGGCGGGATAGTCGCGTATATGAAAAACGTCGCGCTCAGACTTGCGAGGTACGGGGCGACGTCAAACAGCCTTTCCCCGGGCGGAGTGCTCACTTCGTCCAACGGCAGGGTGATAAACGACGGCGAAAAGTGGGGGAAGATAATGGCGCAGACTCTTCTTCGCAAGTGGGCGGATTGCGCCGAGATAGCCGAATGGGCGTACTTCATCACCGCGGTGAACAGCTCCATGACCGCGCAGGATATTTTAGTGGACAACGGCGAGCAGGCTAAGGCGGAATTTATCTGGTAAAAGGCTTCGGCGGGCTGATTGCGCGGCGGCGTAATGTACGGCGGCGAATAATTTGACGGGACGGCAGGAAGCGGCTTTTTGGCTTTGCTGGGCGCATAAACGGGCGGAAAATCAGGCAAAATATTTGTACGGAGGTCGTTTATGAAGTTGAATTGCGGAGACAGTTGCCCCAAGTCGGGCAGATACAAGGTAGTGGATGAAAACCGCAGGATCGTCAGCTCCGTTTTTGTGAGGGAAGGCGATAAGATGCCCCCGACGCAGCGCTATGACTGCCACTATGAAAGCGAGAATTTTTAAAATAAATACAGAAATACGATAGAGGCGGGCGGCTTTAAAAAGCCGCCCGCCCCGCTTGTATTTATACGTTTCAGACCGCGCCTTTAAATTAGGGCGCTTTTTTTTGCGGAGTTTATTCCTGCTCTTCTTCATCCTTTTTCTTCTTCGTCTTCTTTTTGTCGGGCTTAGTGCCGACTATCGTCAGATAAGCGATCGCAATTATAACGAGGGCGACTACCACCAGCACGAGTACGACGGTAGTCACGTTCGTGTCGTATTTGAAACCGTCGCTGCCGCTCGAAGCGGGTTTGTTGTCGTCCGCGGAATAATCGTATTTGTCGAGGAAGCCCGCGGGCACGAAGCCGCTTACCGTCTTGTTTGCGCCGTCCTTGTATTCCACCCTGTAAAATACCGAGAGCGAGCCCAAGAATTCAAGCGCGAATTTTTCCCGCACGTTCACCGTGACGGCGGAGTCCGCTTCAACCTGCGCGATAAGCGTAGATTCGCACATATACGGCGCGGAATACACCCCCGTGCGCTCCCTTATATATGCCTTGCGCGTGCCGTCCGCCCCTTGCGCCCAATCGTTCACGGGCTCGTTGTAGGCGAGGGGTTCGAGATTGTCCGTAGCCGTAATGTAGCAATTTCCCTCAATGACGATGACGGAGAGGTTGCCCTCTTCCGCGAGGACGAGGCAGGCTTTCGTCGAGCATTTGCGCGTGTGGTTTTCGCCTACCACCTCGAAATAATCGCCCATGGAATCCGCGTTGACGCGGGTGTAGTACCTGCCCTTGCCGCTCGCGTCCACGCCCTCTTTGAGCGTCGCCGTCTTGACCTCGTAGTTCGAGGTTTTCAGCTTTTCGGGGATAGTGCCCGTGGATATCCGCTTGGCTGCGGAAAATTCCGCGTATTCCATGTTGAGCGGGCTCGCCGTCTGCCCGTCTATCTTGTAGGGGACGTCGTCCATCACCGCGTACGCCGAGCCGTCGAACTGCTTTAAGGAGGAGAACTCCCCCGCGATAGGCGTCTTTGCGCCGCTTTCAAGGTTGAAAAGTTCGAGCTTCGATTCGTTGTCCAGCGTGTACTGATTGTTCCCGAGCGTGACGCTGCGAGTCTGTTGGGGGAAGTCATGCCGCGTGGGCGCAGACCCCGGCAGAGCGGGATATATGAACGCGTCGCCCGAGGCTATCTCATAGTAGAGCTTGCCGTCCGCATAGTCCAGCGCAGTCACCTGAGTGCCGATATTCGTGTTTTCGAGTATGCACCCGTCGTTGCCCTCCTGCGCGGTGAGTATGTAGATTGTCGTCTTGCTCGCCAACGCGCACTTGTCCCCGCTGACGGCATAGTCCGTGAGCCCGCCGTCGCTGAGATCGAGGGTGCGCACGAAGTCGGAAGGGTAAGTAGGGGTAGGGGCGCTCGCCTGCGCCGAAAACGCGCTCCCCGCTGATATTGTCGCCGCGGCAAAGCACGCCGCAAGCGTTGTCAAAAGTAAACGTCTGCTTTTCACGGTTAAAATTATACCACCTTTAAATTTAATTGTAAAGAATTTGAATAAAGGGCAATCGCTTTTACTCACGTATTTTTGCCCGTTTTTATTTCAAAAATTTGCCATATATTTTTTAATTATGCAAATTTTGTCATGTTTGACGGTTATAATAGTATTGCAAAACAAACAAATGTTCATTTATTTTGTTTCGTTTGGTTTGTTTGAATTCGTTCGGCGGGAGAGGAAAAAGAGGTTTTGGCGATGAACTACAAGCAGTTACTTAAATTTTATTTTTGCGCGGACAGCCTTAACGCGGCGTTGGACGACGTCGCCCTGCGTTACGCTTTAAAGTCCGCCGATTGCTTTAAAGACTGCGAATATTACGCCGCGCGCATTTGCGACGTCATCGGGGCTAAACAGTCGCTTGCGCAGCTCTACGCCTTTCTCGACGGCGCACTCTCATCTGTAACCGCAGAGGACAGGCGCGCGCTGCTTGCATATTGTCTTTCGGACAGGCGCAGGGGCGCGCGTGCGGCTCTGACGGCGGGCGGCGGGGTTGACGTCAACCGTGCCTGCGCGCAAAAAGGGCAGGCGGGCGGAACGGAAGAGGGCGAAAGGGCGACGAGCGGAAAAGGCGAGGCGGGCGAAAGGGCGGCGGGCGGCGGTTATTACGGCGGGGAGGGCGGAAAAGCTCTTCACCGCGCGCTTATGAAATTTTCCCGCAGGGTGAGCGGCAGGCTGAAAAGGTTTGCCCCGCAGATAAAGCTGCTCGGCGAATACTATTGGCTGCTGCGCGCGGCGGCGTGAAATTTCAGTCCTTATTCTTCTTGCGCGTCGTGCAGTAAAGCATGATGAGCGCAACCGCGGCGAGGGCGCATATCCCCAGCGCGGTCACGAGCCCGAAATTCACCTCGTGCGTCGGTTTTTGCTCTTCCTCGTTTTCAGTCTGTTCTTCGTCGCGAATCAGGGGGAAATCCACCGTTGCCCCCTTGATATAGCCGAACGAACCCTGCGCGTACACGTAGGAATACGCCGTCGCGCCCGAGTAAAAATTGCCGTAAAACGCCGCCTCTACGGTTATCTCGTCGAGGGTGGGAAGGGCGGCGTTCCCCTCGTCGGAGCGGTATGTTACAGTGACCGTCTTGTAGAGGTAGACCACCTCGGGCACGCCCTCGACGGGGGAGAAGTCCTGCTTGCGGCAATACCCGCGCACCTGCTTGTATATCCCCGAGTTGCTCGCGTAAGAGGCGTAGTACCAATCGCCGTCGTCGCGCAAAATCTCTATGCAGTAGGTGTAGGGCACTATGAAGATCGAAGAGGAATCGTCCTTTTCGAGGAAGAAATACGCGTCCTCCGCCGTTGCGCGCGCATAGGAAACTTCCGCAGCGTGGGCGCGCGCCGTATGCCCGCCCGCGAAAAAAATTGCGGGCGCAAGGGCGAATATGTATGCGGATAGTGCCGCGGCGAGTAAAAAGCGCTTCATATCAAGAAATTTTAAGGCAACGCGCGGGGCGTTTTTCGGGAAGTTTCGGCGAAAAAAGTCGTATGAACGGGAGTGGACATGGATAGGGAAGATATGATACGTCGGCTTGCGGAAATCGAGGGCGAGCTGAAAAGGAGAAAGGCGGTGAGTGCCGCCCTCGCAGGCTACAACGCGGGCAAAAAGAAGCACAAAAAGCAGCTGGCGTTCCACAGGTGCAAAAAACGCAACCGCTGGGTGTTCGGGGGCAACCGCTCGGGCAAGACTGAGTGCGGCGCAGTGGAGGCGGTGTGGCTCGCGCGGGGAATTCACCCCTACCGCAAAAACAGAAAGGACGTTTTCGGCTGGGTGGTGTCGCTCTCCCAGCAGGTGCAGCGCGACGTGGCGCAGAGCAAGATATTGAAATATCTCCCCGCGGAGTGGATAGAGGACATCACCATGCTTTCGGGGCGGCGGGACAGCCCGTCGGGCGGGGTCATAGATCAGATTAAGATACGCAACGTGTTCGGCGGCGTCTCGACGATAGGCTTTAAAAGCTGCGATCAGGGCAGGGAGAAATTTCAGGGCAGCTCGCTCGACTTCGTGTGGTTCGACGAAGAGCCCCCGCGGGATATTTACGAGGAGTGCCTAATGCGGGTAATGGACAGGCAGGGGGATATCTTCGGAACTATGACCCCGCTTAAAGGGGAGACGTTTATCTACAACGAAATTTATTTGAACCGCCGCGCAAACCCGGAGATATGGTGCGAGTTCATGAGTTGGGAGGACAACCCCTATCTTTCCGCAAAGGAGATAAAATTGCTCTCATCTACGCTGAACGAAAGTTCCCTCGACAGCCGCAAATACGGCAAGTTTTCCCGCGGGGCGGGGCTCGTATATCCCGAGTTCGACATCTCGGCGCACGTCGTTCCGCCCTTCCCCATTCCGCCCGAGTGGCAGGAGAATATCTCCATAGACCCCGGTCTCAACAACCCGCTGTCCGCGCATTGGTACGCGGTCGATTGGGACGGCAATATCTACGTCGTGGCGGAGCACTTCGCGGCGGGCAAGGATATCGACTACCACGCGCGTTGTATAAAGGATATATCCGCGCGTTTGGGCTGGAAATGCGATTCGTCGGGGAGGGTGCGGGCGCTTATAGACAGCGCGGCGAATCAGCGCACGCTCGCCTCTGTCAAGAGCGTTTCCGAACTGTTCGCGGAAAAGGGAGTGCTCGTCAATCCCAACGTGGACAAGGACGTCTTTGCGGGGATATGCCGCGTTAAGGAATATCTTAAAAGGGATAACGGGTTGCCCGGACTGTACGTATTCGACACGTGCAAAAACATGATCGAGGAGTTTTCCACCTATCATTGGGCGGACGGCGACAGCCCCGTGAAGAGGGACGACCACTGCATGGACGAACTGAGATATTTCGTCATGTCGCGCCCCCGCCCGAGCGAGAGACAAAAGCCCCTTTCGCCGATAGCGGAGGACAAGATGAAAAGGATAAGGAGGTTGAGGCGTAAGGTTGGAAGATGACGGTGTGAAACAGGCGCTCAAAAAGTGCGCCGTGGGGTTCGAGACGGGCGAGGTGGTGGAAGAATTCGTCATGGAGGACGGCGAATTGCGGCTCGTCAAGAAAAAGGTGACCAGGCGGGATATCCCGCCCGATATCAAAGCGGTGAAAATGCTCCTCGACGGGGAAGAGCTGTCCTCGCTGTCGGAAGAGCAGCTCGAAAGCGAAAAGGAGAAAATAATAGCTATGTTAAAGGAGGACAAATTTGAGCAATGACGTAAAACTTTCGCCCACCGACGGCGAAAGAGAGAGAAAAAAGGCGGAAGAAAAGCTCGTCGCGGAAGTGACGGCGGACTTCAAAAGGCGGCAGGAAGAGAGGCGGTTTATTGAGCGCGGCTGGGAACTCAACATGAATTTTCTGAGCGGCAACCAATACTGCGACGTCAACCCTTTCGGCGACATAGAGGACGAAAGCCCCGCATATATGTGGCAACAACGCAGGGTTTACAACTATATCGCGCCCACGGTGGACACGCGCTGTTCCAAACTTTCGCGCATACGCCCCAAACTTGCGGTGCGCCCCGCTTCGGGCGACGAGGACGACAGGCGGGCGGCGCAGGTCGCCTCCTCCGTGCTCAACGCCACTTGCGAGGACAACGACCTCGACGGCGTGATAAACGAAGCGACGGTCTGGTCGGAAACCTGCGGTACTGCGTTTTACAAGGTGCTGTGGGACTTCACCGACGGCGAGGAGATAGGCAAGACGAGCGACGGCGCGAGCGTGCGCGAGGGCAAAGTCAAGGTGACGGCCGTTCCGCCCTTCGAGATATATCCCTATTCGCTCTCCGAGGAGAGCGTGGAAAACCAGCCGAGCATAATCCATGCGCGCGCCGTGTCCACGGACGACATTTTCTCGGCGTACGGGGTTCAGCTCGAAGGCAGGGATATAAGCGAATTCGCCTTTTCGCCCACTTCCGCTTCCTCGCACGCAAACGCGCACGACGGCGTGGGGTTGAGGGCGGTAAGGCACGGCTATGAGGTGGTGATCGAAAGATATTCCCGCCCCAATCGCGAATATCCCGACGGCAGACTGACGATAGTGGGCGGCGACAAACTGCTCTACGACGGAGCGCTGCCCTACGTGATAGGCGAAAACGGGGCGAGGACTTACCCCTTTGTCAAACAGAATTCCCTCTCGCTTGCGGGCGGCTTTTTCGGCGCGAGCATTGTGGACAGGCTCATTCCCGTCCAGCGGGCGTACAACGCGGTCAAGAACCGCAAGCACGAATTTTTAAACCGCATTGCGATGGGCACTATCGCGGTCGAGGACGGCTCGGTGGATACGGACAGTCTCGTCGAGGACGGTCTCGCGCCCGGCAAGATTATCGTTTACAGGCAGGGGGGAAATCCCCCGCAGATGCTCACCCTCGGCGCGATACCTTCGGAGTTTTCCGACGAGGAACAGAGGCTCGAAGAGGAGTTTGCGAAGATTTCCGGAACGAACGACCTCACCCAGAAGGGCACGAGCTTCACTTCCGTCACGTCCGCCACGGGGTTGCAACTGCTTATCGAGCAGGACGAGGCGCGGCTGAACGTCAGCTACGAGCAGATAAAGTCCGCCATGAAAAAGATAGGCAGATATATCCTCAGGCTTTACAGGCAGTTCGCCTCGACGTTAAGGCTCATGAGATTTGCGGGCGTACACGACGAAGTCTCCATCGTCAGCTTCAAGGGGTGCGACATAACGAGCGACGACGTCATACTCGAAGCGGACAGCGAGATAAACCTCTCCCCCGTGCAGAGGCGCGCCGTCATCTACGACATGCTCGACAGGGGTCTTTTCTGCGACGAAAACGGCAAGATGAGCGCTTCGGTGAAGAACAAGCTGCTCGAAGCCCTGGGCTACAAGAGCTTTGTCGGCGCGCGCGACGCTAAGGAGCTGCACATGCGCAGGTGCTCGCAGGAGAACGAGGAGATGAAAAAGGGCGGCGCGGCGGCGGTACATTCGTATGACGACCACGAGGCGCACATCAGCGGACACACCGCGTATCTGTTGACGGAAAAACTAACTGACGAACAGGAAGAGCGCATTTGCGCGCACCTGAACGAACATAAAAAAATTATTTCGGAGGTAACGGAAAATGGATAACCAAACGCAGGAATTACAGGCTACGGCAGAACCCGCGGAGGCGGAAAGGAATCAAGCTGCGGCAGAGCTCGGAAAATTCAAAGACGTTGCGGCCCTGAAACAAGCCTACGACGCTCTCGAAGCCGAATTCACCCGACGCAGTCAGCGGCTGAAAGAGCTGGAAAAGGCGAACAAGGAGCTTTCCTCGCGCCCCGCGGCAGCGGGTAACGCGGGCTCTCCCTCGCAGCAGGCGGAAGTCCCCGCATATACGGGCGGGATATCCGTGAGCGATGAAATAAAGCACGCCGTCATAGAGGAATACTTAAACGGCGTGCGCGCCAACCGCTCTGTGCCCATCATAATGGGCGGGAGCGTGATACAGGCGCAGAGGCGAGTCCCGCAAAATCTCAAAGAGGCGGGGGCTCTCGCGAGAAATTTTCTTAAAAACAAGGAGGAAAACAATTGATTAAATTAGAAGACGCAGACGCTATTTTGAGGGATTACTATCTCGGCGCGGTTTCGGCGCAGCTCAACGGCGAAGGTTCGCCCTTTTTCAACGCGATTGAAAAATCGAGCGACAACGTAAGCGGCAGATACGCCTATTACGCCTTTTCGAGCGGGAATCTCGGTGGCGTGGCGGCGGTGGGCGAGACGGACGACCTCCCCAGCCCTCACGACGACATGTACCTCGAAGCCAACGTGGAGCTCAAAAACCTCTACGGCACAATGCAGATAACCGACAAGGCGATAAAGGCTTCGTCCAACGTTTCGGGCACTTTTCTGAACGTGCTCAACACCGAAATGGAAGGGCTCATCGCGGCGGCGAAGGCGAACCTCGCGCGCATGCTCTACGGCGACAGCGACGGATATATATGCACGGTGACGTCCAAGCAATCGGACACGGTGCTCGTTGTGGACAACGCCAAGCAGTTCTTCGAAGGCTACGCGATAATGATAGACCATGCCGACGACGCCATAAATACCACTATCAAGAGCGTGGATGTCAACGCGGGCACTATCACGGTTACGACCAGCCTTGCGGATAAGACCTTTGAGGGCAACGAAAAGATTTACATTCAGGGCGCGGAGGAAAAGGAACTTACCGGTCTTGCGGGGATATTCGAGTACGATTCCCTGTACGGCAGATCCAAGAACGCCTTCAAATTCCTTAAACCCATCGTGGAGACCTACGAGAGGGCGTCGCTCACCGAGGAAAACCTCATTGACATGATAGATAAGATTGAAGAGATCGGCGGCAACAAGGCGGACATGATACTCTGCTCTTTCAAGACGAGAAAGAAGATAGCTTCGTTGATGTCTGCTTCCCGCAGAATAGTCAACACCACCGATATAAACGCGGGATATTCGAGCATTATCGTCAACGACGTGCCCGTATATGCGGATAAGTTCTGCCCCGAAAACAGAATTTATTTCCTCAACTCCGCGGACTTCGTTCTCTGCCAGCTGTGCGATTGGTCGTGGCTCGAAGGCGACGGCGGGAAAATTCTCCACCAGATACCCGGCAAAGCCGCGTACTCCGCGACGCTCGTCAAGTACGCCGAACTCATCTGCAAGAAGCCCTGCGGTCAGGGACTTATAATGTTGACCTGAGGAGAGAGATGAAGGTAAAGGAAGTTATATGCGAAACTTTGAGGCTCGTAGGCAGGGAGGAAGCCGCCGAAGAGATCGAGGATACGGGAGGACAACAGGAAGAAAATGTCCGTCTGCGGCGCGCGCTTCTCACCTATCTGAACGCGGTTCGCGACGAGCTCGCGCGCGGATATTTCCGTATAATAGCGGAGCAGCGCATGCAGAGCGAGGACGGCATGTATCCCTTTGTCAGGTTCACATTCCGCCCGCTTGAAATCAAGGGCGTCTATGTCGACGATAAGCCCGTTGATTGGCATATATCCCCCGATTATCTGTTTGCGGACGGGCGCGACGTGCTCGTAAAGTACGCCTATGCGCCCGCCCCTCTCGGGCTCGAAGACGAGTTTTCTTATCCCGACCCGCTGGTGAGCGAACGCCTCGTGGAATACGGCATGATCGCCGAATACTACCTCGTGCTCGGCGACGCGTCGGGTTCGGACGCGTGGGAGAACAAATATCGCAACGAAATCGACCGCCTGCTTTCGCTCTGCACCGAAAAAAGGCGCGTTCCCCCGAGGAGGTGGATATGATCTTACGGCGCGCATACAGGCGCGGCAAGCTGAAAACGCGCGCGCACACCGCAAAGATTTTCGGCGGCGAGGATTTATGCGCGTTCGCCCTCGGCTATGCCGTCGGCGGGAAAACGCTGACGGCGGGGCGCAAGTTCGTTCCGCTCTACACGAGCGCGGAAGCCGCCAAGATAACGAGTATAGATTTCTTCCCCAACGTCGGGCTCGCCCTCGCGACGTCGTCCGATAAAAAGGTGTTCGGCTGGTATCCCGACGACGCGGACTTCTCCTTTGTGCAGCTTGCGGACCTCCACGGCGACGTGCCGCCTTCGACGTTCGAATACCACGGCGAGACGGGCAACTATGCGGCCCTCGTCAGCGGCAGGGATATCGTGCAGGTATACGGCGAGCGGTTGCAGGTGGGAACGCTTCCCCATTCGATAAAGGGCGCGTGCATGCACATGGGCAGAATGTTCGCGGTGGACGCGGGGGATAAATTCACGGTCAGGTGGTCGTCCTACAAGGACATCTATGATTGGACGCAATCGGCGTTGGGCGGGGGATATATACGGCTCAACCCCGAGCGCGGCGCGCTCTACCGCGTTATACCGCTCGGCGAAAGGCTGATTGTTTACAGGGAGTTCGGCATTGACGTCATCAAGGCGTTCGGCGACCCGCGGCATTTCGCCGTAGTCCCCTGCGGCGGCGGGAGCGTGACCGAAAGGCTGAACGAGGACGCGTGCGCGGTCTGCGGCAACGATATATATTTTTGTTCCGACAAGACTATCTACCGCTATTCAAACGGGGCGATAAGCGCATTGACCCTGCCCGACTACATGGGCGCGGAGAACTTCTCCCGCGGGAAGGCGTACGAGAGCAGATACGTAAATTTCTACTGCAAGACCCTCCTGTACGGGAACGAATACCAGATAGAATTGGACGTGGTGGATAAGACGGTGTGCTTTTACGCTTACGGCAAGAAGACGGTGTGGAAAACCCCGCAGAAATTTTATGCGATCTCGGGCGACACCGTCTACGTTCAATCGGACGGCGACGGCGAGGACATGACGTCCGTGTGGATGTCGCGCAAACTCGACTTCGGCGACGACAAGTTGAAGTATCTGCGCTGCCTGCGGGCGGTCGCGGACGGCGACATATCCATAAGCGTCACGGCGAGCGGAATCACCCGCGGTTTTGCGGGCGGCAGCTACATTCGTACGGGGATATGCGGCGACGACTTCGTCTTTGAGGTGAACGGCAACGGGCGGCTGTCCTCGCTTGAAGCCGAATGGGAGGCGAGAGAATGACGTACGACATCATCGACATTTCGCAGGAGGAAGCGGAGAAGCTGACGACCGTCCAGCTCAAACTGCTGCGCACCGCGCAACAGAAGAAGAACGAGTTGACGGTTAAGCTGGACAACGAGCTCGAAGAGTACACGATTTTGACGCTCACGAACGGAAGTTATCTCTCTTCATTAAACGAGGAGTACGCCAAAAAGGCGCGGGCTGAATACGAAAGGCAGGTGGAAGTCTTGCGCGAACAACTCATATTCAACATGAGCCTCGGCGAGCCCACCGTAGACGGCGACACGGGCGACGACGGCAACGACGATTCGGGCTATATCGTGGACTACGAGCTTACATACCTAGAACGCTACATACAGGTCAGGGATTATTATCTCCCGATTGCCGACCCCGCGGAACGCCTCGCGCTGCTCAGGGCGGACGAGGTCGCGCAAAAGTACCTCGGGCAGACCTATTACAACTATCTGTACGATTACCTCTCGCAGTTTCTCAACCAATAAAATTTTGCCCGTTTTTACGTTGTGACGTCCACAGGCTCGGCGCGGAATGGCGAGATGCTCAAAGGGCGGCACGGCGACGTGTGTGCGACGTCCACGGTGTTATGACGGGAAATGGGCGGGTGGAATGGGAATGTCGGCGCGGTGGAATGGGGTGCTGAATGGTGGCGCTGAATCGAAAAGCGGGGGTGTGTAAATTAGGCACTGAATGAGGTGCAAATGGGGCGCGGGCGGTTTTGCCGCCCGCGCCTTTCATGTTTTTATAATGAAGGCGGTACTAAAAAAGCGTGTCATTTCGCCCTCTGACAGAATGACAGTAAGGGGGGCTAACGCCCTCGGGTAGGGTGACAACATGGGCGGGTGTCGCCTTCTTTTTGTCACTCTGAGCGGAACGAGCGGCAGCGAGTGCAGTCGAATGGGTCCGGTTTGGGTATGATACTTTGTCATTCCGAGCCTGTCGAGGAATCCGGCGGGGGGGTATGTCGCATAAAAATTACATAAGCGCAATGAAATTCCGGATTCTTCGACTTCGCTAACGCTACGCTCAGAATGACAAAAGAGAGGGCTATCGCCCTCGGGCAGAATGACAAAAAAGTGTCGCCTTCGCCCCACCCGTTGTCACCCTGAGCGGAACGAGCGGCAGCGAGTGCAGTCGAATGGATTCGGTTGGGGTATGATACTTTGTCATTCCGAGCCTGTCGAGGAATCCGGCGGGGGTATGTCACATAAAAATTACATAAGCGCAATGAAATTCCGGATTCTTCGACTTCGCTAACGCTACGCTCAGAATGACAAAAGAGAGGGCTATTGCCCTCGGGCAGAATGACAATAAAAAAGGGCAAGCGCGGCGGGATAATATTCTCACCCCACATCTGGTCTTATGTTAAGGGCGCAACATTTGCGGGCGTAATCGCTTTACTTTTTTTCGGCGATAAATTATAATTTTGTGTATGAAGATTGCCTCGGATTGGAAAGATTATCGCATAATAGCCACGGGCGGAGGAATGAAGCTCGAAAAGTGGGGTGACGTCACCCTTCTTCGCCCCGACCCGCAGGTCATCTGGAAGAGCGACACCGATCTGTACTCTTACCCCGACATAAACGCCGTCTATCGCCGCAGCGACAAGGGCGGCGGGGGCTGGCAGATAAGAAAGCCCTTCCCCGAACAGTGGCGCATATCCTATAACGATTTGACTTTTTGCGTGAAGCCGACGGGGTTCAAGCACACGGGGCTTTTCCCCGAACAGGCGGTGAATTGGAACGCGATGCGCTCGATGATAGAGCGGGCGAACGCCGATTTGACCGCCGAAACAAAGACCGCCCACAAAAATACCGCCGACAAAAATGCCGAGGTAAGTGCGGGGGCGGGTTTGACGTCCGTTAACAATTCGCAAGATAAGACTGCGGGCGGCGGGACTAAGCGCAAGATAAAGATTCTGAATCTTTTCGCGTATACGGGCGGGGCGAGCGTGGCGTGCGCGAAGTCGGGCGCGGAAGTCGTCCACGTGGACGCTGCCAAGGCTATGGTGGAGCGCGCGGGAATCAACGCGGGGCTT
>CANREX010000021.1 GCA_947629735.1 uncultured Clostridia bacterium | reverse complement strand
GGAGATAAGGGGATTCGAACCCCTGACCTATACGTTGCGAACGTATCGCGCTACCAACTGTGCTATATCCCCATATTAAATTTTACGAACCCCCGTAACGGTTAAATAATAGCACGAAAAAGCGCGCGTGTCAAATAATTATCGGGGCATTAAAAAATTACTTGAATTTAGCTTGATTTTATTGCGTATTTTTCGTATAATATTATTCGGACGGTATGATTTCTGCGCAACGGGGCTGTTTCAGTTTCGATTGCAAAGGGGAGACGTCGTAAGCATACCAAAGGCTCGGCTTTGTAAAAACGGAAAATTAAATTTAAACGCAGAATCTAAGAATTCTAACAAAGTTATCGCTTTCCCCACCTTCGGTGCGCAGAGCGTAGCTTGCGCGGCGTAACTTACGCCGTCCGTCGCGTGTTTCTCCGCCGCGGAGTGCATTGCGGCGCTATTTTATGCGGAACTGTCTACTGCGCTTAACCGTGCGTTTTAGGCAGATTTAAACGGTTTGCCCCGATTTGTTGCCCGTCTGTCGGCGCTCTTCGGGTAAGATTGTAGGCTGACTAAGTATGTAGAAATCACGTCCGAACTTTGTAAGACCGGGGTGCAAGTCCCCGCAGCTCCACCACCGCGTCGCAACGCTGCGCCGTTTGCGGGTTTTGGCGTAAGCGCCAAAACCACGCCTTTTACGCAGGTTGCTCCTTTCTCCAAAAAATCTTTGCAGAGCAAATCTTTTTTGGAGTCCTCAGGGAAGTTTGCAAAGCGGCGTTTTGGATAATTTTTAATACTCATGACACCGACGAAGTGGTGTAGGGCAGAAAATAAGGTTGATTACCGTGCTTTATGGGGGCATAGCTCAGTTGGTTAGAGCGTTTGCTTGACATGCAAAAGGTCACAGGTTCAAGTCCTGTTGTTCCCACCACGTCGCGACAAACTCCGCTTTGAGCGGTTCGTGTAAACACAAACCGCAAGTGCGCTCCGTTGCCGCTCCTTTCCCCACAAATCTCGCTAAGCTGCGATTTGTGGGGAATACAAAACACAAGAATTGAAGAACTTTAATTAAAACATGGGGATATAGCTCAGTTGGTAGAGCGCTTGAATGGCATTCAAGAGGTCGCCGGTTCGACCCCGACTATCTCCACCACAAAACAGACGGAGGCGATTATGCCTCCGTCTGTTTTGTATGAATAAGTTGTTGGCCGAACCGTGCGAAGCCGAGTTCGAGCCCGCGCGAGCGCAGCGAAGCTCTGCCGAGAGCTCCCACTTGCACTCCCCTTCCCCTCTCCAAAAAAAATCTCGTTACACTGCGATTTTCGTTTATCACATTAAATTTTGCAAAGAACCACAAAAGCAAGGTAAAAGCCCCCGCGGCGAAGAATTTCGCCGCGGGGGCTCTTTTTTTATCGGGACTTAGTCGTGGTCCATAACCCAATAGCCGCCCTCGTGCTGCAAAGGCGGGAAGGTTTCACCCTTTTCGAGATAAGTCTTTTCGTCGTCGTGGCTGTTGCCGTTGCTGTCGTACGCCTTGTAGTGGCAGGACATGGGCACGGTTTCGCCGCATCTGAATTTCTGCATAAAATACCTCCTTTCAGTATTCTGCGCAAGCCGCCGGCAAATTATACGCGCCGAATAACGCGATGTGACGGATAGTGTCGTGACATCTCCCCGCCCGCATGTTATAATAGCATTGTAAAAAGGAGGTTTTTATGACTTTCGGAGAAAAATTAAGACAACTGCGAGTGCGTAGCGGTCTGACACAGGAACAGCTTGCGCAGAAGATTTACGTCACCCGCACCGCGATTTCCAAGTGGGAGACGGACAGAGGTTACCCCGGCATAGACAGTTTGAAACAGCTGTCAGAGATATTCGGCGTGAGCATCGATTATCTCATGTGCCCGAACGGCGATGAAAGCGCAGACGGCGCAAGCAACGCGGACGGCGCGACAAACGAAAACAGCAAAAACAGCGCGACAAACAAAAACAGCGAAAACGGCGAGTACAGCGCACATAGTAGGCGAATGTCGGCAAGCGGGAAAACGCGCTTATTTTACGTCATTTGCGGCGTATTTTTGGCGGCGGCGTTCCTGTTTGCGCTGCCCGCAAGGCTGTTTCAAATGCCCTATCTGTTCGTTGCGAGCGTCGCCGCGACCGTATTGTTCGCGGTCTTTGCCATGCTCGCCACCCCTCCCTCCGCGAGGGTAAAGGACAGGCAAACGTTGACGTCATACGCGCTTTCCCGCATGGCGATAGTCGCGGTGATTTCCTTAGCCGTCATAACGACGCTTACAAAATTGTTCGCATGATTTTACGCATAATCTGCGGGGCGAAATAACAAACCCGAAACGGGTGAAAACAGCGCACAAAAAATTTCAAAAAATTTTTTGTGCGCTGTTTAAAAACGGGAAAAATGCGGTATAAAATAAATGAACAAAGGAAGCCGGCGGGCAGGCGTGAGGAAAGGCTGAAATCCGCGGAAAGTTTTCCCATCGCCGCCTCCGCAAACTCCCCAAGTTATAAATATATAATTTTAAGGAGATTTATTATGAAACATTATTTGCAGCAAAGAAACAACGATAATTACGACCTTTTCGACGCGTTTGACGACTTCTTTAAGCCCATGTTCTTCGACGAGAGCAGGGATTTGAGGACGGATATCAAGGAGAGCGAGGACTCCTACGAGCTTGAACTCGAAATGCCCGGCTACGCGAAGGACGAAATCAAAATTTCGCTTGAAAACGGCTACCTTACTGTTAACGCCGCCAAGCAGAAAAAGGAAGAAAACGGCAAAAAGTACCTGCGCAGGGAGATTTCCGAGAGCACTTCGAGAAGCTACTATGTAGGCTCCGACGTGACAAAAGAACAGATAAAGGCGAAGTTCGAAAACGGCATGCTCCTTTTGACCGTGCCCAAGTCCAACCCCAAACAGATAAAGGGCAATAACTTCATCGAAATCGAATAATTCCACGCAACCTGCGCTTAAATAAACGCATTGGGGCGGCGTCCTTTCGGACGCCGCCCCCTTATTTTTGCAATTTTCTCCGCCTGTATGGCAGATTTTTATCCTTCTATATCCCCTTACTTCCTTCAATCGACTATCGCACCGCAATGCGATATCAGATTCCCGTCCGCGCCGATAATGTAGGCGTAATCGTTTACGTTTTTCCCGTCGTCGGAATGCATATACAGCACGAAATGCTGCCCGTTAAACAGCGTATTCACAAAGGAATATGACGTAGCGCCCCTGTCGTACGCCAAATCGTCGCAGACGTATCTGGGTTGCTCTCCCATATTTTGCGAATAGTACTTTTCCCCTTTGAAGAACAAGACCGTGTCGCAATCGAACGCCATAATACAGCCGCCCTCTATGCGCAACAGTTCCTGTACTTCGCCCGTGGAGTAATCATATCTTATGAAAACGCCGCAGGATATGCCCGAAACGCCCGCAACTCCGCCCGAAAACAACATTCCCGTGGAGTGGTCGTACACGTTTACAAAGCCGTAGGCGAAACCTTCCCCGCCCAAAAGATTTATATGTATGAATTCAACGCCTTTCGTCTGATATTTGTTTGTGAGGTTTGTGACTATCGGGTAGTTTTCCTTTGAAACCCGCACGCGCCCGCGCCAGCCGTTGTTTATACCGTCAACGATTACGGGCGGGGCGGGAACTTCATGTTGATATGTCACGTCCCCCTCTTCCCTTTCCCATACTTCGGGTTCGGTCGCCTCGAACGGGACGTTCGGAATAAACCCGTCTACGCCGCTGTCGTTGAAGAAAAAGCCGCTTTCCCCCGTTACCTTGTCCACGCGGATATACTCATTGCCCGAATAGGTGGAACTCAGGTTGTAATAATAGAAATTTTCGTCCGAATGTGGGGCGTAATACATTACAGCGCTGCGGTCGTTGAAGTTCATATCGCAGCCGCCGCAACCCGTCAAGGCAAACATGCCCGCAAGGCAAAGCAGGATAACCGCCGCCCGCAAAACTTTTTTCATAAATTCTCCTTGCGGAAAGTTCGGGAGATGTCAATATAGCTCAGTGCCGTCTTTGAGTTCGGGGAAGCGGGTGCATAGCAGTCCGAAGATGTGCCTTGCGCACTGCTCCGCGCCGTAGTTGGAGTGCTGGGCTTCCGCCGCCTGCCTGTACGGCGACAGCAGCTCGGGGTCGGCGGCGAATTTTTCTATCATATCGACCGCCTCTATCGGGTCGAATATCTTGATCGCGCTGCCGACGTCCTCGATATAGTACTTGCCTATCCACCTTTCGATGTCGTTTGCGTAGTGGGTGATTATCTGCGGGACGCCGAAAAAGCAGGGTTCTGCCATCAGGCTTGCGCCGCTCTTGCCGCAGCTGACGTCCGCGCTAGCTATTACTTCGAGCATGTTGTCTATCAAGCCCATGGGTTTGAAATCCGTGTTCCCGCGGGACTTCATCGCGCTCAGCTCATTGTACAGCTTTTCGTTTTTACCGCAGACGGCGATGACGTTTATCGGCAAATCGCGCTTCAATATCTCTTCCACCATGGGCTTCATCTTGCCCACGCCGTACCCGCCGTCCGCGAGAAGTACCGTAAATTTATCGGGTGAAACGCCCAACTTTTCGCGCAGGGCGGCTTTGTCGGGGTCTATCGAAAACGCCTCTTTCCTTATAAGAAAGGGCACTTTTTTAAGATTTTGCGTGTTGAAACGCCGCCTGTGCTTTGTCATTGCCCGATCATAACCGAGCTTCATAGATGTCATCAATAAATCGCACGGGGTGCGGAAAAGGGTGTTTATCTTTGCGTCGGGGCAGTACATTGCGGTCAGCGGGCGGTCTTTCATTCTCATTGCGTAGTAATTTGTCGCCCAATGCGTGCTGACGACCAAGTCGGGTTTGAGCTCCGTCATGTGCCTGAGCCCCGCCTTGAACGCGATAGGTCCGATAAACACGACCGAGCACCACGTGGCTATCTTCGTGCCCCAAAAGTCCATGTTGAACGTCGCAAAAAAGCCGAAAGCGGGGTGTCTGTTGTAGTGCCAGACGTTTTGGGCGAGATTGCGTTCGTACTTCCGCAAATGCCCGTTGCCCGTTTCGGTAAAGAACTGCGAGCGCACGACTTCGGCCTTGTCGCCGTACAGTTTTTCGAATTCGTCGGCGATGCTGTTCATCGGCATTATATGTCCCAAACCTGCTTCCGTATACGGAAACAAAACGCGAGGTTTACTCATAAAAACTCCCGATAAATGCGTGTAAAAGCCTGTAAAAAGGCGATTCTGCTGTTTTTATTTACAATATTATATACCTTTACCGAAGTTAAGTCAATACAAAGTAGAAAAGTTATTATATGCGGGGTGATTACCACTTGGCTTGACAAAACTTGCGGCGCGTGAGGGTGAACGTTTGAGTGAATGGCGACAAAATGAGGTATTCCACGCTCCTCTTTTCGCTTCGCTCATTCCCCCCCCCACTCCCCTTGGTCAGGGGAGTGGGGGGATAAAGGAGAAGTGTCATTCCGAGCGGAGTGAGAACGCGAATGTGCTCGATTGAGCGGAGAAATCACCTCGTGGTGGTAGAAAGTAATGTGAATGTGATTGTCATTCCGAGCCTGTCGAGGAATCAGGATTGGGTATGCCACATAGGATAGACATAAGCGCAATAAAATTCCGGATTCTTCGACTTCGCACCTACGGTGCTCCGCTCAGAATGACAGTTAAGGGGCTGTCGCCCTCGGGCAGGGTGACAGTTAAGGGGCTTACGCCCTCGGGCAGAATGACAGTTAAAGGTATAACGCCCTTTGGTGGAATGACATATAAATATACTTTCCCGCTTCCATACTTATGGAAGCGGGAAAGTATAAAATGTGCGTTAAATAACTTTATGTTACGAGCCTTATAATAAGATACAGCACGGTGAGACCGAGCAAGGCGATCAACAGCGGCAACAGCATCATTTTCACCGCCGACCAATACGTCCTCCACTTTTCGCCGAAAGTGGAACGGCGGCGGGGCGGCTGCGACGAGGGCTTCTTCTCCCCCATTCGCGGCACGTTGGACATATCCACTATTGTGGAGTTGTCGTCGTAATAGACCACCTTTTCTTTGTCTTTTTTGTTCTTTTTGCCCATCACTCCTCCTGAGAATAGCAATGGCACGCCACGAAATGCCCCTCTTCATATTCCTTATAGACGGGCGCGACGTGCTTGCATATCTCCATACAGCGCGAACAGCGGGTATGGAATTTGCAGCCCATCGGGGGATTTGCGGGCGAGGGGATATCTCCTTTGAGTATTATCCTGTCCGTCTTTTCGTCGGGGTTGGGATTGGGGACAGCCGAGAACAGCGCGACCGTGTAGGGGTGCATGGGGTTGTTGAATATCTTGTCCTTATCGCCGAACTCCACCATAGACCCGAGATACATGACGCCTATCTTGTCCGAAATAAACCTTACTACGGAAAGATCGTGCGAGATGAACAGATAGGTAAGCCCCCTCTCCTGCTGTAATTTTTTCAGAAGATTTATTATCTGCGCCTGTATGGAGACGTCGAGAGCGGACACGGGTTCGTCGCAGACGACGAGCTTGGGGTTCAAAACGAGCGCGCGTGCTATACATATACGCTGGCGCTGACCGCCCGAAAATTCGTGGGGGTAACGCTCGTAATAATAGTCGCGCAAGCCGCACTTATCCATGACGTCGAGGACGTAATCTTTTATCTGCTCCTTGGGCACTATTTTGTGCACCTTTACAGCCTCTGCGAGTATGCCGCCTACCGTGCTCCTGGGGGGAAGCGAGGAATAAGGGTCCTGGAATACTATCTGCATCTTGGTGCGAAGGGGGCGCATCTGAATAGATTTGTAGCCCGCAATATTCTCGCCCTCGAAAAATATCTGTCCGGAAGTGGGCTGGTGCAACTTCAATATCGTCCTGCCCATAGTCGTCTTGCCGCAGCCCGATTCGCCGACTATTCCCAGCGTTTCGCCCGGCATTATCTTGAACGAGACATCGTCCACGGCTTTCAACGTGGACAGCGGCTTGCCCGTTATCGTCTTTTTGAGCACGAAGTACTTTTTGAGGTGTCTGACTTCCAATATGGCTTCGGGGTCGGGAGGAAGAAGGCTGTCCTCTTCCATGCTCTTCTCTTTTTGCTTTTGCTCCTTTTCGAGCTCCGCAACGTCGTCGAAGTGCGAAAAATCGCCCGCCGCTATCTGCGCCGCGAGCTCCTGCTCGCTCTGCCTTTCATTGCCCTCTTGCGCCTTGTCATTGACATCAACGTCCGCCGCCGCTGTTTCGGCTTGCGCCGTCGCCGTTGCTGCCGCTTGATTTATTTCCCGTGCGGGGATTTCCGCCGCCTTGGTCTCCTGCGCAGTTTCCTGCGCGACGGGCGCGGGTTTTTCTTCCTTTATCTCTTCCGCGCCGCTTGCCCTTTCGGCTGCGATGGGCGCGTTTTTGTGCGCTTTGTCCTTTACGACGTCCACATCGGCGGGCTTTGCCTTACTCTTAGCCCTCTGCACGGGCTTCTCCGCGGGTTTTGCCGCGGGTTTTGAGCTTGTGCTTTTTGCCGTCGTACTCTTAGCCGCGGGTTTTGAACTTGCGCTCTTTGCCGTAGTGCTCTTAGTTGCGCTTTTTGCCGCGGGTTTTGCCGAGCTCGTAGATGTCGCACTCTTTGCAGTACTCTTAGCCGCGGGTTTTGCTGCGGATTTTTTGTCTGCTGTTAAAGCCCCTGCCGCCGTCTTTTTGTTTTCCTTATTTTCTTGCATATCAGTTATCCTTTTCCGCGTACAGGTGGCAAGCCACATAATGGGTGGGGCTTACCTGAACCATTTCGGGGTAGTCGCCCGCACACTTGGCTATGCAACGGGAGCACCTCTCCCTAAAATAGCAGTTGTTGGGCATATCTACGGGGTTGGGTACGTTGCCGGGGATATTAAACAGCGTATCGCCCGAGGACTTCATCGTGGGTTTAGACTTCTGCAAACCCTGCGTGTAGGGGTGGCAGGGCTTGTGGAAAATTTCCGAAGCCGTGCCCTGCTCTATTATCCGCCCCGCGTACATTACGACGACGTAGTCCGCCATCTCCGCGATGACGCCCAAGTCGTGCGTGATGAGCAATATCGAGCCGTTTATCCTGTGCTTTATCTCGTTGAAGAGTTCCAGAACCTGCGCCTGTATCGTGACGTCGAGCGCCGTCGTGGGCTCGTCCGCGATAATGAGGCGGGGTTCGCACGCGAGCGCCATGGCTATCATGACGCGCTGCCGCATGCCGCCCGAAAGCTCATGCGGGTAGGAAGCGTACACCCTCTCGGGCATGGCGATTCCCACGAGGTTGAGCATGTCTATCGAGCGCTTTTTCGCGAGTTGTCTGGTGGCGTCGGGCACGTGAAGAAGGGTGACTTCGTCGAGCTGGTCGCCTATTGTGAACACGGGGTTCAAAGACGTCATAGGCTCTTGGAAAACCATGGACATCTGTCTGCCGCGCAGGCGGTACATCTCGCGTATGGGCATCTTCGCGATGTCGAACACGCGCTCTTCCATCTCGTACTTGCCCAAGCCCTCCTCGTCGCGCACCTGCTTGGGGCGTTTCAACGGGTTGCCGTCCTTGTCGAGCTTGGGGTTGCCCTTTTTGTCGGTCACCGTCTCATAGACGATTTCGCCGTTTTCGTCGCGCTCATATACGGGAATGAAATTGCCCTTCTCGTCGCGCTTATAGTCGTTTGCCTTGAAGCGGATAGAGCCCTCCACTATCTGTCCGGAAGGACCTTGCAAAAGGCGCATTATCGACATGGAAGTGACGCTCTTGCCGCAGCCCGATTCGCCTACGACGCCCACCGTGGAGTTGAGCGGGATATTGAATTGCACGCCGTTTACCGCCTTGACGACGCCTTGGTCGGTGAAGAAATAGGAATGAAGGTTTTCGATTTCGAGAATGTTGTTGTCGTCCTTCATTTCGGTTATATATTCGGATTCGGGGCACTTGCGGTTTTTCAGCTTTTCGAGCCTGCGCATTTCCTTTGCGTTGGCTTTGGAAATCGCCCTTATCTCCTTGCCGGTAAGATAGTGGTTGGAACTAACCTGCTTTCCTTCCCCATCCTTGCCCTTTTTGAAGAGTTTAAGCACTTTATCTTTGATTTTATTGAATTTTTCCATGTTTACCGCCTCTGCTTGGGGTCAAGCGCGTCGCGCAGACCGTCGCCTATAAAGTTGAACGCGAGAACGGCAATAAGTATACATATGCCGGAAGGTATCCATACCAACGGGAAATTCTGCAATACGTCGCTTCGGCGGGAGATGACTTCTATCATAGTTCCCCATGAAGCGTACGGGGGCTTGACGCCCAGACCGAGGTATGAAAGCGTGGATTCGTAAAGTATCATGCTGCCGAGAGACATCGTCATGGTTACGATTATCTGGGGCAGTATGTTGGGTATGAGGTGCTTGAATATGCGCCTCGCCGCGGAGTAGCCCATAGCTTCCGCCGCGACCATATATTCCTGCTCGCGCAAGTACAATATCTGCCCGCGCACGAGCCGCGCCATTCCCGTCCACGAGAACAGCGACAAAATAATCATGAGAATGTAGATGTAGTACTGTTCGGGCACTTGGTTTGCCGTCAGAACCGTACCTATAATTAGCATAAGCGGCAGCGTGGGCAGACACATAAGCATATCGCAAAGGCGCATTATGACGTGGTCTATCCAGCCCCCGTAGAAGCCCGCTATGCCACCCAAGACTATGCCTATGATAGACGTCAGAAATACCGCCATAAACGAGAGCGTGAGCGAAAGTCTGCCGCCGTACATCAGGCGGGTGAACACGTCGAGCCCCTTTTCGTCAGAGCCGAGGATATGTTCTCCCGAAGGGCTCGCGAGGGAATTTATACCGTTGTCCGTCACCACTATCTGCGTATAGGTGTTGCCGTCGTCGTCCGTCACGGTGTACGTCGCATAAGTGGTCTTGCCCGTTCTGTCCGTCTCCGTCTCGCCCCAACGCTGATAGATGACAGGTCCGAGCCAGCAGAAAAGGAAGAGCGCGACGAGCATGACGATGCCCGCTATCGAAAGTTTGGAACGGAAAAAGCGGCGCAATATCATGCGCGTGGGCGACATGAGTTTTACGTTTTTATCAAGGGGAGTTTCGTTTTCCACGGCGACAGCCGCCTCTCCCCCTGCCGCAACTTCCTGAACAGCGGCGGTGTTTTCAATCTTTTCTTCTTCCATGTGAATACCTCCTATGCGAGCTTGACTCTGGGGTCAACCCACGCATACATAAGATCCGCAAGCAACACGCCGAGGACGGAGAGAATTGCCAGGAACATATTGTAGAACATTATGACGGGGATATCGCCCTTCTGCATGGCGACAAGCGCGTACTGACCTATACCCGTAAGCCCGAACACCTGCTCGGTTATCATCGCGCCGCCGAAAAGCGAGGGAATTAAACCTGCAAGGCTCGTCACAAGGGGTATCATAGTGTTGCGGAAGGCGTGTTTGTATATGACCTTGCCCTCCTTCAAGCCCTTAGCGCGCGCCGTTCGGATATAGTCGGAATTCAAAACTTCGAGCATGTTGGTTCGCGTCATTCTCATTCGTCCGCCTATGCTCAGAATTACTACCGTCACTATCGGCAGGAAGAGATGCCATGCCTTGTCCATCAGCCGCTCGAACCCTTCATAGTGAACGCCCGCAGTCTCCATGCCCTGCACGGGGAACCAACCGAGTTTGTTCGCGAAGATATCTTTGAGCATCTGTCCGAAGAAGAACGACGGCAGCGATATGCCGAGAAGCACCAAAATAGTCACGATATAATCGCGCAGGGAATATTGGTGCGTTGCCGCGGTGATGCCGAGGGGAATCGCAATCAAGAACTCGAAAATGGTCGCGACGACCGCGATGAAGAAGGAAGTGCCTACCCTGTCCGCGGTGAAGATATCCTGCACGACGGGGTGCTGGGTTATGAACGATTTGCCGAAGTTGCCCTGAAATACGTTGCCGAGCCAACCGAAATATCCCTGTATGATATTTCCGTCGAGCCCGTACGCCTTGTACAGCTCCTTTTTGAACTCTTCCGTGACCTGATTGCCCGAGGTGTTTATCTGTACGATAAGGTCGTCGACGAAGCTCGTGGGCATACACCTTACCAAGATGTACAGTATGAGCGACACGCCGAAGAGTATTATCAACGAAAGTCCTATTCTTTTCAGAATATATTTTGCCACTTGTTTGTTACCTGCCGTTTTTTAGTAGAAGTTTGATTTACGCAATAAGCGTCGCCCGACATTTTTTGACTTTTCAATGTCGGACAACGTTATCGCCTTGTGTTTTTATTTGAATTTTATACCAATTCGAGCTCCCATACCTTGTCGAGAGGAGAAGTATACGCGTTTACTTCCGCGGCGAAGCCTTTGACCGTCTTGCCATTGTATGCGTAGAGGTTCTTCCTCTGATATACGGGCATTTCGACCGCGAGGTCGAGAACAAATCTCATCGCGTCCTCGTAAAGGGGAATACGTTCGCTCTGATCCATAGTCTCGCGCGCTTTGTCGATTTTGTCGCTGAGCTTGTTTATTACGTCGGTTTCGTAGCTATACGTTACGGGGTCTTGCTTGATTTCGCGATATCCCCAAGCGTATACGGAAGTCGCCGTGGAGTTCTTGTGGTATACCTGATACATATCGGGGTCTATGGTAGAGCCCCATGCCGCCGCCCATACTTCGAGCGAGCCTGTGGAAAGTTTAGTGAGCGCCTGCGTATCCGCCCTTACGGTTATATCCCAGCCCTCGCTGTTGAGTATTTCGGAAGCCTGTTTGAACACTTCGTACGTGGGGTGTTCGGTTATGGAAGCGCCCGCGATGGTGAACGTGATTTTCAGCCGCGAATCGCCTTCAAACGCGCCCGCTGCCGCCATATATCTGCGTATCTTTGTCCTCGCGTCGGTTTCGCCCGTCCACTGCGTATATTCGTGGTCGTTGCTCTTGGAAGTGCCTACGCCCGGACCTGTGTGCGTGCCCGCCTCGTAAGGATACGCCCAGTTCATCATGGACATGGGCCAATCGATGTTCTTACATGTGCCTGAGTCGTAATATTCGAGCGAGAGCGAAGTCTGCATTGCCGACATTATCGCGCGGCGGATATTTACGTCGGGAACTTTGCCCGCGTTGATGCCTATATAGCCGTAACCGAGCTGCCATGCGTCCAGCTTGACATAGCCCTTGCCCGTCATGCCGTTGAGGCGTTGGGAGTTTGCGGATGTGAACTGAGGGGTGACGTAGTCCACCGCGCCGCTTTCAAGTACGTCGAGCGCGTCGGAGGGGCTTACCACCTGCATGTAGAGCTTATCGGCTTTGACGTCGAACATGAAGTTTTTGTTCGCCTTGTAGTGCACTATGTTGCCGCTCACGAAGTCGTTGCCCGAGGGGTTATCCGAATTGTTCCTGTCGGTCGCCATGTAAGGACCTGCGCCGATGGGGATTTCAACGTGTTGGAGAGATTTTACCGTGTTGCTCTGGAAAGAAGAGCTCGCGTACTCGACGCCGAACTTGTTTTCCTTTATATTGATTTCCCTGCCGTTGGGGTGTTCCGCGTCCGCCGTGTAGTAGTGCGCGGGGGTAACCGAGAAGCCGAAGTTATATATGGCTTTGGGGTCTTTTCCCTCTACCGTTATGCGCAAGACGTCGTATTCGTCGGGGTTTGCGGGAGCGCCGTTTTCATCGTGGTCGTGCGCTACGTTGTAAGTCTTTCCGTTTATCGTTACGGAGTTTTCGGTAGTCGTATGTCCGAGGGAAACTATGCCTTCGATATTGGGATAGAGCAGCGTGTCGGTGTCGCCCATGGTGTTCCTTATGACGACTTCGGTCGCCGCGCCCGTGAACTCGGTGAGTACCGTGCCCGCCGTGCCCCAACCCGAAAGTATGGTGTTGAACGAAGATGTCACGTTGTCGTTGTAAACCCTTTCAATCGCGGCTTCTTCCGTGGTGTAGGTGTTTATTATCGAAGTATTTTCAAAGGACTCTATTTTTGTCTTATCGTCCTTGCCGGGGTTGTCCTTGTCCTTTGCGTACTTGGGCTTGATGTAACCTTCATAGAGGAAGAACTTGAACAAATCGCTGCTGAGGTCTTCCTTCCACTCGCTGTAAGGCATGGTGGTAAGATCGTAAGATTCCTTTGCCGCGCTGTAATCGGACTGCAATTCCTTTTTGAAAGTATCGAGGACGAATTCATAGTCTTCAATGAGCTGAGCGTGGAAGAAGTCCTCGTCCTTTTCCGCTATCTGGGCGTCGGTGCAGATGGACTCCTTATAGCCGTCCGTGACAGTCCAGCCGTTTATAGCTTCTTTCATCGCCGACTCGCTGAGGCTGTACGAATTGGAGGCAGAACCGCCTATCCTGCCGTTTTCCTCGTAGATATCTATGAGTTCCTGACGGCGGAGACGCGCCTTGCCGAGCGCCTGCTTGGAGATTTCGTCTTCGGCTTCCGTGCCGCCCGAAGAGAGGTTTTTCTGCGTTCTGTACTGCGTGAGCCCCTTGATCTTTACCGAATACATCGTGGAAGAACCCGTGTAGACGGGGTCGAGGTATTCGTAGAGGTTAAACATTACGTCGTTTATCGTGAGGGGAACGCCGTCCGAGAACTTCAAGCCGTTCTTTATGACGAACGTATAAACCGTCTCAGCGGACGATGACGAATCGACGAAGAAATCCTTGCAGACTACCGCGTAGTCGTCGCCCGCGGCAACCGTTACGTCGCCGTTTTCGTCCGCGTCGTAGGTGAGCATGCCTATCTGCGTCATTCCCACAACGTCCATATCCGTTCCCGCCGTGGCGTAGAAGGGATTGTAAAGACCGCTGAGTTCCTCTGTCATCAAAACTATCGTGTCCTTTTTCTTGCCGCACGCGGCGAGACCGCTCAAACAGCTCGCGCCGATTGCTCCGCAGACCAAAAGGGATACGGCTCTTATGAGTTTCTTTTTAGTCATTTTACTGCCTCCATATTGTATGTTGTTATATCAATGGTTTCTTGTTCCAATCTGCTGTTTTTACTTGTGACGGTTACGTTGCCATCCGCGTCAACCGAGACGCTTTCAATGTCAATGTGGTAAAGATATATCTTGTCCGCTTCCTCGCCGTACGCGTACAGCCGCACGCCGCCCGACAAGGTCACTCCCGCGCGGTTATCGCCGCCGACAAACGCGTTTATCGTGCAGTTGGGGTTGTCCTGTATATTGCAAAGCCCCATCGAACCGCTTATAGTGACGTTTTCCACGGCGGCTTTTTCGGATATTTCACCCGCAAACAAGCCTATCGAACAATCGTTTCTCGTTCCCGTGCTCGCCACTTTGACGTCTACGTTTTCAAAGGATATGTTCTTTATCTCCGCGTTGGGCGCTATCATTCCGAACAGCCCGCCGTATGAATAGGTGCCGCTCAGCGCCACCGAGACGTTGGAGATTTTGACCGCGCCGACGCTTTCATCGGCTATCAGCTTGCCCGAGAACACCGCCGTCGAGAACGCCGCGGGCCATTTCACGTCCGCAAAGTCGAGGTCGTCCAAAATTTCGTACGTGGCGCTCGGGTTGGGGTTGTCCGCAAGCTGCTGCGCTTTCTCTATCCTGAACCGCACGCCCTTCTCCACGACGACATATATGTTCTTTACGGGGTTTATCGCCTTTGCGTGCTCCTCGTCCAAACTTCCGCCGTGTTTTACCGAGCCTTCAATCTTCTGCGTGCACGCCTCGTCCTCGTACGCCGCCTTGAACGTGCAGTCCTCTACGACGGGGAACGTGTACTTGGAGTTGTCCTTATACGAATGTTCGTGATTCATCGCGCCGTCTTTCCATTCGGGCGTCCATATCGTGTCGCGGTCGGAATACTGCTCGTTGCCGAGCACGCCGTAGTTGAAATACGTCTGACCGTAACGCACCCATTCGCCGTCCTCTTCGACGTAGTAATCGAAGAAGTAATAGGACACCCAGCCCGCATACAGCCGCAATTCAATCTTGCCGTCCTCGGGGTCGCATGTAAGAACGTCGTTTTCGAAGTCCCACTTGTCGTCGTAGGAGTAGTACGGTTCGCTTTGGATTCTGTCGTCCGCTTTCTCTGCGTTCTCCGTGCCCTTGACGTAATATGTGCCTTTGACTTCGTTTTCGCCTTTGACTTCCACCAACGGACGCCCCTCTGCGTCGAGAATGTTGCCGTCCTCGTCGTATTGAGCGGTGCGCGTTTTATACCAACCCGCGAAACAGCT
>CANREX010000020.1 GCA_947629735.1 uncultured Clostridia bacterium | reverse complement strand
GCTCTATGGGGTTCTGCGTAGCGAGGACGAAGAAAGGCTCTTCGAGCTTGCGGGAAACGCCCATTACCGTGACCCTGTGCTCCTGCATGGCTTCAAGCAATGCGGACTGAGTTTTGGGGGTCGCACGGTTGATTTCATCCGCGAGGATAATGTTGCTGAAAACAGGACCGGGCTGGAAACTGAACGTGGAGTTGCCCTTATCGTCTTTGACGATAATGTTAGTACCTGTTACGTCCGCAGGCATCAAGTCGGGGGTGAACTGGATACGGGAGAAAGGCAAATCGAAAACCCTGCCCAAGCTCCTGACCAATCTTGTCTTTCCTACGCCGGGAACGCCTTCCAGAAGTACGTTGCCGCCGGCGATCATCGCAATGACAGTACCTTCAATGACTTTCTTCTGACCGATCATATCGCGGGAAAGCTGTTCGAAAATGTTTTTGCATTGCTCGCTGAACTGTTGGATGTCTTTTTCTGTTACCATTTTGTTTCTCTCTTTATATTTTTAAAAATTTTTTGCCTTTAAAAATGCGATATGGGAGCAACCCGAAAATATCTGCCGAGTTGCTCCTTTCGCGTTAAACTGATTTAAATGACAACTCAATTGCCGCCTTCCTGACTTCCACCTTCGCTTCCGCCTTCATCGTCGGTCTCTTTACCCGCGTTTACGCCTTTGAAGTAGTCGTTTATCCACGATTTTACTTCGGGGGGAATATTGTTATTCGAGCCGAGGCGTTCCTGCATCTGCTGATAGTAGTCGTCGAAGTAGTCGCCGTAGTAATTCTGACCGTCGATTATCTGCTGCTGGCTTGCGCTCTTATCGAAATCGAATTCACTGTCCTCGGCGTCGGAATCTTCATCATCCTCGTCCTTGGGCTTTTCCATGCTGTCGTCCATCTTAGGACCGTCCCAAGGCAAAATCGGGCTGTCGCCCTGCAGGGTGTCGTCGCCGTCCTCATAGAGATTGTCGGGCAAATATTCCGTTGAAAAGCCTGCGTTGGCGAACATTGCAGTGACCTTCAAATTGCCCTGAATGTCGAGGTCGTGGCGATACGGCTGGGTGTTGCCGTCCGACCAGCAAATAAATATATAGCCGCTCTCAGCATTGGGAACTGCGATAACCGCAGGGGCGTCATCGCCCTGTTTAACGGTCAAAGGCTCTGTTACCACAGTAGGCTCTTCGCCCTCGGCATAGCCTGTAATAAGTTCGGGTTCCCACAAGATGACAGCGCCTGTCTCCTCGCCTGTGGCAACGCCGTAGGTAACCCTGAAAGTGTATTCCGCGGTGTTGCCCGAAACGAGGTCTACGCCGCTGGGAATAGCGCCAGCGAAATAGAGTGACGACACCGTAGTTCCACCCACGAGCCCCAGCAGAAGCGAAACAGCGAGTGAAACAATGAGAACGGTGGAAACGACGATTTTAATCAACATCGAATCCACGGATTTCATAGCGTGAACCGCGTCTTCGCGCTGGCGCTGAGCGATATAAGAATTATCGCCCTGCAATTCATACATGGTAATGAGTCGCTCTTCAAGTCCCAAAGAGTCCACGCGCACGGCGATTTGTTTTGTCGTGGGGCGGAATTTGAGGAAATACAAGAGCAACGAGGTTACGACAAAGCCTGCGGCGAACAGCCCGATAGCGAGCCACAAACCGCCGCGGAAGCCGAAAAACCAGGTGAGCAGCGAGGTTACCAACATAACCGAGCTGCCGACAATCAACCCGAACATTACGGATTTGATTATCGCTTCCTTGTTTACTCTGCCGTGATACTTGCCGAAAAGTTGGTCCTTCATCGTTTTACCTCCTTACGGTATATTATACCTATTTAAAAAAATTTGTCAAAAAATGCACATACTCCCCGCGACTTTTTTTGGAAAAAGTCGCGGGAAAACGCATATTTTTTTGTAGTCGGGCAATTTTTTTGCCCATTTGCCTCGGTAGAAGCGCTTTTTAGTCCTTGTTGACTACCATTTAGTCGGCAACAGTTGCGGGCGTGTAGTTGTAAACTACCTTTGCCGCAAGCCCTGACGACCAAGAAACGCCGCAGGACGCGCATACCGCGAAGTGGCTGTCACGGAAGCGTATCTCCTGGTTTTCAGTCCAATTTTCGAACACGTTAGCGTTTATAGTGCCAACCGAAGCCGAAAGCAGTATGCTGTTTATGGATGTGCAACCCGAGAATGCGCTTGCGTTCAACGTAGCCAACGATTCAGGCAATACTATGTCGCCGGAAAGAGACGTACAGTTCTTGAACGCGGAAGCGTTGATAGTCGTCAATGATTCGGGAATGTTTACCGATGAAAGCATCGGGCAATCCTGGAAGGTGTACGAACCCAATGCCTGCAACGTTTCGGGAAGTTCCACCGATTCAAGTACAGGGCACTTAGAGAAGTTGTAGTTCGAAGTGTTGGTTGCGAAAGGATCTCCTTCGAACTTAACGTGCTTCAAGTTGGGGCTGTTGGCGAATATGTAGCCGCCCGAGTTGTTGATAATCGTCGCGGGAACGGTTACATCCACAAGTCCGCTGCCGTTGAACTCATTTGCGTACAACGTCTTACGAGGTCCGAAGTCAATCTCCCTCAAATTGAGGCACTTGCTGAACGTGTAAGCGTTGATTATCGAAGGAGTCTCTCCCGAACCGTCGATTATGTCGGGATCGCTTTCAAACTTGGCGGAAGCGACCTCGCTCTCCGCGAACGCGTACTGACCGAGCTTTTCAACCGTTTCGGGAATTACTATGCTTTGCAGCTTTGAGAGGCTGAACGCATGAAAACCTACTGTCTTGATGTGCGCAGGAATCGTGAATTGCGTTATGCCGGAACCATCGAACATGTAATCGGGAATAATGTCAATATTCTCGGGGAAGGTCACACTCGTAAGTTTAACGCAGTTCTGGAACAGGTTCTCGCCCAACGTCTTGACCGTTTCGGGAATATTAAACTCGGTAAACCCTGTATTTACGAACATGTAGTTGGGCAACTCTTCAAGCGTTGCGGGAAGTTCGATGGAAGCGAGTTTTACGCAGCCGTCGAACGCATGAACGCCGATTTCGGTAAGACCCTTAGGCAGCTGAACGCTTGTAAGGTTAGCGCTGTCCTGGAACACGTAAGTTCCTATCGTCGTCACGGTTTCGGGAAGAATAATCTGCTCGAAAGGTGAAGCGTTGAAAGTATAGTTAGGTACGCTCTCGATAGTCAGGTTGGAGAGGTCGAGCTTCTTGACGGCCGGCACATTGAAACCTTCGAACATGTATGCATAGAGCGCAGAACCTTCCGGAAGGGTGAGCGTATCGCCTTCAACCTCTAACGAGCCGGGCACAGCCATTACGCTGCCGTTTTCAACCTTTACTATCATGCCGGACTTGGTCTGGAATACGCCGCCCGCTGCCGCGCCGACGAATTCGGTTATGCCCGTGCACCCGCGGAACGCGTAGTCACCGAGGATATCAAGCGAGCCTGAAAGGGTAACCGTGCCCGTAAGACCGCTGTTCATGAATGCCTGCTTACCGATTTTAACTATCTTGGAAAGGTCAAATTCGGTGAGCGCCGCGCAGCCTTGGAACGCATAACCGCCTATCTGTACGAAACCCGCGGGAACTACCACCTCTTTGAGTTTTACGCAGCCGTCGAAGATATAGGACGATGTCGTTGCCGTAACGTTAGCCGTTGCACTCGTGCTGAAACGGGTAATCTTCGTCTGCGAGAAGTCGATAGATTGAAGCTCCGTGCAGTTCTGGAATGTGTACGTACCCGTATGAGTTATAGACTTGGGAAGAGTTACGTCCGTAAGCGACGAGCAGCCCTGGAACATGTAGTTGCCGAGCGCAGTTGCCGTGAACGAGCTCATGTCTACTGTCGTAAGCGCCGTGCAGCCTTGGAACACGTTAGTTCCGATAGTCTTTATCTTTGCGCCGTTGAATTTAATGTCAGTGAGCTCCGAGCAGTTCTTGAACATGGAGTTCGTGAGTATGCCCGAGGTGTAATCTTTAACAAATTCAATCGTTTTAAGTGCGGTGCAATCCTGGAACATATACGTACCTACGCCCGTAGCAGAACCCGAGGTCTTGCCCTTTGCGAAATCCTTATTTATCTTAACCGTCTGCAATTTCAAGCAGCCACGGAACGCGTATGTACCCCATGTGGTTATCTGCTTGAAATCTTCAAGGTCGAGAATTGTGAAGCCCGTATTCTTGAATACGCTATTGCCGATAGTGTTGACGTTTGCGGGAAGTTTGATAGACGCCAGATTTACACAGTCAAGGAATATTTCGTCGTTGGTCGAACCCGAACCGAGGAACATATCCTTAGCCGTCGAAGGAACCTGACCTTTGCACTTGCTGAGGTCTATTTCGGTAAATGCGCAACCTGAGAACGCCGTATCGCCTATGCAGCTAAGACCGGTGAGGTCAGTGAAGTTGAGAGTATCGAGAGCCGTGCAGCCCTTGAACGTTGCGTCCTGAATCTTTGTAAGATTTGCGCCGTCAACGAACTCTACCTTTTTGAGCGCCGTGTCGCCTTCGAATATATTCAAGCCGAAGATCGTGCCGCCGTTGAGCTTAACTTCTTGAAGCGCAAGGCACTTTGTGAACGCATACTTGGCAATCGAAGTCAAAGACGACAAATCGTTCTTCGCGCCGCTGCCGATATACACGGCTTCAAGCGCTGCCGCGCCGTTGAACACACTCGTACCGATAGACTTCAAGCTCTCGGGGAACTTTACGGTCGTGAGCATGTCGCAATCGAACGTGAAGAGACCCGTCGTGGAAGTCTGCGCCTCGCCCACCTTATCGCCTATGTGTACCAACTTGGTGAGGTTGGAAAGGTCGATTTCCTCTATGCCGTCGCAGCTGCGGAACGTAAACTTGCCGAGGAAGGTAATGCTGTCAGGCAACGTTACCTTTTTAAGGTTATCGTTGTAAGCGAATACGCTGTCTTCCAATTTCTCTATCTTCGTGCAGGCAGACATATCTATTTCACTCAAATAGGAATACTCCAAAGCCTTAGTGCTCAAAGTAGTCAACGTAGCGGGCAATGTAAGTTTGCCGGTAAGGCTTTCGTCGTTATAGAACACGTCCTGTCCGAGCAATTCGAGATGCGTGCACGCTTCCAAATTTATGCTTTTGAGGTTGAAGCAGCTCTTAAACGCGCTGTTGCCTATCGAAGTAAGAACACTGCCTTCGCCAAACACTACGTTTTCAAGGCTTACGCAGTTTTCAAACGCGCTGTCGCCGATTTCCATTACAGACGCGGGGATATAGAGGTTTTTAAGATCCGCCTGACCGTAGAACGCAGACGCGCCTATCCTCGTGCTGCCCGCAGCGACGGTGAAGTCATTATTGAGCGCCTGATATATGTACTGTACCACATGCCCTTCGTTATCGTATATGATGGGCAATTCGGCGTCAGCCTTGAAGTATTCGCTGCCCTCCGCTACTATTATACTCTCCAACGAAGCGCACGCCTTGAATACGTTGTCGATAGACTGTACCGAAGCGGATATCTTAACGGTCTTTAACGCATTGCAGTATGCGAAGAGCGAAGCGCCGAGTTCGAGTTTAGTCGCAGTGGATTCGGGGAAATCCAACGTTCTGAGTGCGGACTTGGTGAACGCATAAGTGCCAATGGACGCAAGTTTTGACTTGCCTGCATTGTCGCCCGAAGCGAACGTTTCGAACTTTATGCCTTCAAGAGAGGTGCACAGGTTGAACACGTATGTTCCCATAGAAGTAACGTTTGCGGGAATAGTGACCTTGCTGAGCATGCTGTCCGCGCTGAATACGTAGTTACCTAACGTAAGGTTAGGGGACGAATCGGTTGCGGGTGCGAACTTGACCTCTTCGAGCTGAGGCAGGTTGTAGAACGCATAGTTGCCGATTTCGGTAAGACCCGTAGCCTGCGTGAGGTCTATCGTCTTGAACGTAAATTTCGTGCCGTACGATGATGTCAACGCGTAGTTGCCGAGCTTAGTTACCTTTGCGGGCACTACTATGGTTTCGGGTATTATATCGAACGTAGTCGAATAGAATACGCTTGCGCCCAACTCAACGAGCGTCGAAGGCAGTTTGTATTCTTTAAGATGCGCATAGTAGAATGCGTCATCCTCTATCTTCTTTACGCCTTCGGGAATTTCTAAGGTGCTCTCCCTTGAAGTACCGCTCAAAACATATGCGAACGCATACTTGCCGATTTCGAGGTCTTTGATTCCCTCTGCGAATTTAATGCTTTCAACGGGCGAATGATAGAACGAATAGTTACCTATCCTCGTGGTACGTGCGGGGAGAGTTATCTCCGTCAGCTTGAACATATCGTTAGTCGTACCGTAACCATTGTAGTAGTAACCGAACGCCGAATAATAGTACGTGCCCTCGCTACCAGCGCTTTCCATAATCGCGTCGCCGAATACAAGACCCTTTTCGCCGCCTTCTTCAAACTCAATCTGGGTTATGTACTTGCAACCGTAGAACGCGCCGCCTTCTATCAAAGTAACCGTGTTGGGTACTGTTACCTTTGCAAGACCGTACATGTAGTACAATGTCTTGTTGCTGAGAGTTTCGATACCCGAGGGGAATTTGATCTCCGTCGTAGTCTCGTTGTATCTGCTCTTGCCGTTTTCATCTGTATACGAACCATATATAGCGTATTGCTGGAATGTAAGCGGCGATTTGTCAAGCGCAAATGTCAAACCGCTTTCACCCTGGCTCTCAACGTAAATGGGTACGAGGTCGTCAAATTTGAGCGCCTGAACTTTGGGTATGCCCCTGAATGCATATGTGCGGACAATGCGCACCGTGCCGGGAACATTTATCGTGCCCTCTGCGCCGGGCGAGGTGTACAGCGCTTCATAAGGAAGATACTGCTCTGCGCCGTCTGCGGAAAGTTTCATTTTCTTGTTCGCGTACAGAACGCCGTCTTTCGCCGAGAAGAACTCGTTGGCGGAGTCAACCGTTATCTCTTTGAGCGCGCCGCACTGATCGAACAAGTCGAGATACGTGCCGCCGCCCATATAGCTCGAATTAACCATCTGGTCGATCGTTTCAAGGTTCTTGGGAAGATGTATGCTTACAAGTCCGTCGCAGTTATAGAACACTGTCGTGCCGAGCTTTGTAAGGCGTTCGGGAAGAGTTACGGAGCTCAATAACGTGCAGTTGTAGAACGCGCGCATCTCTATTGTAAGGGGCTGCGCCTCTTCACCCGCAGCGGGAGCCATGAACTCTACCGTCGTCAGCTTGTTGCAGCCGTTGAACGCGTTTTCACCGATGGTCGTCACCGACGAAGGAATGTGTATTTCGGTGAGGTTTACGCGGGAAGCGAATGTCGAAGGTGCTATCTCGGTTACCGTTGAAGGTATGGTGTACGCACCTGCCTTTTCGGTGGGATAGAACAACAACTGCGTCTTGCCTGCGCTGTAAACAACGCCTTCGTTGTCAGATTCGATAAAGGGGTTGCCCGACGCAACATCCACCGTTACGAGCTTGTTGCCGAATACGCCGGGGAAGCTGAACGCGGGGCAGTACTGTCCGATATGTACGGTCGTTACATACATATAGTTGCCGGGCGTGAGATCTTTACCCGTAAGACCTACAAATGCGAAGTCTTCGAATGTTATCTCCTGACGATTGGTTTCAACATATACTTCGGTTATCTTGGTGTAGTAACCGAATGAGAATTGTCCGAGGTATACAAGGTTTCCGGGAAGAGTGAGTTCGGTAACTTTTGAGTTCGAACCTAACCAAGTGCCAGCAGAGCCAACGTAACCTGCATAGAATGCAAGGGGTTGTATGCTGAGGCTGGGATCTGCCGCTTCGCCCGTGAATTCTATCGATTCGAGGTTGGTTATATGTCCGAATGCCTGTCTGCCGATGTTCTCTACAAAGCCGGGAATGATTATACCGGTGAGCTTGGGGTGTTCAAAGAACGCCTTTTCGCCTATGGAAACTACGCCTACGGGTATTGTGTATACGCCGAGATCTTTGCCTTTGGGCGCATATACGATTTCTACATCCTTGCCAGTGTAGCCTTCCGCCACATAGGGGGTTGCGAGCATGCCGTCAATAACGGTATACTTTCCTCCCTCTTCTATGCCGATATTCGCAAGGTTGGTAAGCGCGCTGAACGTATCGGTGGCAAAACTATCGAGTCTTGCGGGTAATTTAATTTCGGTCAACGCCGCGCAGGACGTGAACACGCCCTCGCGGAATTCCAGACTCGTCGCTTTCGAGCCTTCCGGAGTGGGAAGAAATTCTATGTATTGAAGCGTTGAGCAAGTCTTGAACGCGTCTTTCTGAATCTGCGCTACGGTATAGCTGATATAGAGCTTTTCAAGCGCGGTAACTTTATTGAATGCGCCGGAAGGTATTACCGTTACGCCTTCGGGTATGGTGAAGTCACCCGTCTTGGCTACAGGGAAGTAACGCAATTCTTTCTCGCCCGTGCCGGGGTTGTTGTAAATAAGTGCGCCGTCGTAGGACTCGTAATTGCCGTCCGCCGCTTCCAACCTGTAAGAAGGATAAACGTTGATAGCCCTTAACGCGGTGTCGTTTTCGAATACCATGCCCGTCGTGCCCAAAGTAATGAGCTGAATAGTATCGGGTATGTTGATGACTTGAAGTTTATCACAGCTCGACAAATCGGCAATTCTCGTTACCACTCTGCCGTCATGAGTTGCGGGAACGGTTATTTCGGTAACCATGTTGCCAATAAGCGCAGGTCCTTTACCCGCTACAAGTCCGCTCGTTTCTTTATCCTGCGAGAAGGTAAACACTTCTACATATGAAGCATATAGTGTGAGGTCTTCGTCGAAGACGAAAGCGCTCGTCATGTTGCCCGTATAGTCAGTAACTTGAAGTCCTGCGTCATTGCTACGATGCCAGCCGGAGAATGCGAATTCATTCTGCATGCTCTCAGGTACGGGAAGAGTTGTTCTTTCGCCGAAGCGAACCTCCATTTTTGTGGTTTCCATGTGGCCGTATGCGCCGACATTGAACGTTACGGTGTGAATGTTTGCCGTCCAGCCCGCATAAAGCGTTATGTTCTGGCTTTCGCCGAACGTCTGATCTTCATAGCGAGTGCCTTGACCGTTATAACCGCCTGCTGCGTTGTACCACGCTTCGAATGTGTAGCCGAAGTACGTGGGCGTGGGCAGATCGAGAGGGTCGCCGTCCGCACGATATACGGGTGCGGGTGCGGTTGACCCCTGCTTGTCGAGGTCGAGAGTAATCTTATATGCGTTTACTTTGACCGTCTCGGAGGAAATCTCCGCGCCTGATTCGCCCAAAGCAGTTACGACGATTGTATTTTCACCCTCGCGGTCGAGCGTTACTTTATATTTATTGTCGGTAACCTGTACGGCTTTGCCGTCGTTTACCTTGACGTTGTATCCCGATACGCCGCTGACGGGATCCCATACGAGCAAGCCCTTTTCATAGCGAACGTTGGAAAGCTGTGCGCGAAGCATGATTTCGTCGGACGCGAGCGAATCCGCCTTGTCCGTGCCCTTTGCGCGCACGCTGATATTGGTTTCCGCACCGAGCGCGGACGGATCTATCGTATAAGTCGTCGTATCGGCAGCGTCAACCGTGAATTCCGTGCCGCCTACGGATACGACGTAGCCCGTCGCTCCCTCTACTGCTTCCCACGACAAGGTGTTGCCGTTTAAGGTAACGTTGCCGGGAGTTGCAAGGCGGGTCTTGTTGTAAGTAGCTTCCGCAGCGACGCCGCTCAACCAGTTACGCGCAACGCCCTTTACGGAAATAGTGTAATTGCCTTCGCCGAAAGTTTTGAGGCTGAACGACGTCTTGTTGCCGATATTGGCAGCGTAGACTTCGCTGTTGCCTTCCTTGACGGTTACGAAATATGTCTTAGCGTTGGTTACCGCGTTCCATGTTACAAGTTCGCTGGAAGCGTCTACCGTAAGACCAGCAACCTGATCGAGAGAGCGGCTGAACGTGTAGGTTTCGGACTGCGAAGGAACAAATCCGTCGGCAATCGCCTTTACGGTGAACTTTATGCCGTCCTCTGCCATGTCGCAGTTCGCGAAGTTCCATGTGCAGCTCGTTTCGAGGTCGATGTCGGTATGGTTATGTCCCTTTATGCCACAAGTAACGGTGAGTACGTAGTGCTCTACATTGCTTACGGGAGCAAACTGCATAACTGTATCGGTGACCTTGAAAAGGCTTACGCGCGAGAGCGCTTTATTATTATAATGTAATGTGGTCGTCTTATCGGCGGCGGTGACGGTTATGACGTATTCGCCCGCCTCTTTGGAAGCGAAATCATACGCATAGTTGGCAGCGGTGCCCGCGCCTTCGTCCGCAGAACCGTTGGGTTTCAGGATCGATACGGTGTATCTGGTGTTAAGCGAAAGCCCGCTGACGGTGATTCCGTCCGCGTTGACGTCTACTATGGGGTTGCCGTCCTTCCATACAGCATAAAGTGTGAGATTTTCCTCGATGGGCATCTCGGCTTCATAGCGATAGGAAAGTTTGTCGGCGGAATAGAACTGCGATACGTACCAGCCCGCGAACTCAGACCCTGCCTTTACGGGCGTGGGAAGATCGAACAGCCTGCCGCCCTTGGTGGTGACGGGGTCGATTCCCGCTACGCCGTTGCCGACATCGAACGATACGGTGTATTCCATATCGAGGTTGTCGATATAACGGGCGTACAGGGTGATGTCACCGCGCACGGGCGTATTGAACGTATAAAGATTGTTCAACGCACTGTCCGAATACCAACCGACGAACGATTTACCAATGAAGGCTCTTGCGGTCTTGCGGCGTTCTTGCCGTTTACGACCGTAGCGTCCGAGATTGCCGAACCGCCGTTCGTTTCGAAGTGTACCGTTCTATCAACCTTTTTGAGGAAGACATAGGGAACGGCTTTATATGTAAACGAAAGCTCGTCATCTGCCAAAGTCATGTTTATGGCATTTATCGATGTGTCGGAGAAAGTGAGTTTTATGGAAGAACCGTCTACTGCGTATGTACCTGTCTTCTCCCCTTCGCCGAGGTCGAATTTGAACTCGTCGCCGTTTCGGTGTATTCCGACGTAGTCGCGTCGAAATAGTAAACGCCCGACTCGGGACCGGGTTCGGGTTTAGGCGTCTCGTCTTTCTTACAACCTACCGCAACCGCGCCCGCAAGCGCAAGTGCCGCAGTCATAAGAGTGAGCAGCCAAGAAAAAATGTGTTTCCTGAATTTCATAATTTTACTCCTTATGAAATATAGTTTGTAGTTATTATAGCTGACACGAAATGTATTGTCAAGGAATTTTTGTATGATTTTATATAATTATATGATATATCGTCGATAAAAATTTTTTATATTTATCAGTCCGACGCCCCCGTTTTGCCTGCCGAAATTTAACTTTTTTGTTAAATATTTTTTGCAAAAATACACTGCAAAACGATAAAAAATGCTAAAAATAACCAATATTTTCATATCGAAACCGACGTTTGCAATTTTCTAACAATTATTGTGAAAAATTAAAAAACTGTTGTTTGCTCCGCGTGCGAAAATTTTCCCACAAAAAATTTTTATGCAAAATTTAATGTATATTATTCATTTTATACACACATAAAAATATCCGCCGCGCCGAAATCGGCGCGGCGGAAAGCCGCTTTTTGCCAATTTTTACTATAAATTATCTCCCCGAGCCTCCCGTTTCGTAATTTTTGCCTTATTTTTTAACTTCCGACCTGCTTGACCCGTCTTCCGACCGATTTTTATATATATTATTGCTTTTTTGCGCTTGGATACGCCCTATATCGGTTGATGTCAACCCGTTTTTATCTCCGATAAACGCTTATTTGACTTTTTTACCTTATGACAGCCATTTTCAGCTTCCCTTAATTTACCTGTTCCGTTGCACCCGTTGCGCCCGCAGGACCTTCCGGACCCGTCGCGCCCGTTGCGCCCGTTGCGCCTGTCGCACCAGTTGCACCTGTTGCGCCTGTAATGCCGCCCGTGCCTGTCGGGGAAATCACTATCGTTTCGAAGCTGTGGCATTGGGGCGTCTGGTTGCAGCCGCAACCGCAGCCGTTTCCGATTCTGCTTCCGCCGCAGCCGTTATTTGCGCAGCCGTTTCCGCAACTGTACCCGAAGCCGAAGTTGCCGAAGCAATAGAACATAATCGATTCTTCCAAGTTCTTCATCATAGAGTACCTTCCACTCCTTTCGATTTAAAGTAGTTTTTGTTATAGATATAGTTTGCGTCGTCCGGTCTGAACGAACCCGCAAGCTCGTTGTAGTAATACGCCTTTTTCAAATCCCCCGCTCTGTCGCACAACACGCACAGTTTCATTGCGGGGAAAAATCCGCTGTAATTTTTATCGACGAACCCGCCGTCCTCCGCCCTTTCGGGGGAATCGAGCGCGCGCTCATACCAATATCTTGCCGAGCGGAGATCGTTGACGTCCTCGAAGTGCGCGGCTAAAATGCAGCAATCTTCGGCGTGCGGAAAGGAGAAAAGAAAACCGCACGCCAACGCTTTGACCGCTTCGTCCGCCCGCCCGAGCGCCGTGAAAGCGCGGCAGAGCGTTCTACACGCCTCCACTTTGTTTTCCGCCCAGCCCTCGCCCGCGATAAAATCGGAGAGCACGGCAATGCTTTCGGAATACATTTTATTGAAGAACAGCTCGCGCCCGTAATAAAACTTTTCGCGCGGGGTGAGCGTTTTGCCTTCCGAAATGAGCCTTTGATATATCCGCAGGTTGCGCATAGGTTCGTTTTGCCTTATCTTTCTATGATAAATGCAGGCGTCGCAGTTTATCACCCTGCCGCGGGGAGTTATCGCCTCGTGCACAGCGCCCTGCCACTCCCAACCCATCGCGCGGCGGAAGATGCGCTCGCGGTAGTAAACGAACGTGGGGTTATCCCTTTCGTCGAACGCCACGGCGTAGGGAAGCATGGCGACATCGAAATCGTCACGGGACTTCAACGCGGCTATCTTTGCGATATTTTCTTCGGTTATGACGTCGTCCGCGTCCAACCACATTATTAAATCGCAGTGGGCTTGCGCAAATGAAAAATTTCGGGCGGCGGAAAAATCGTCGCGCCACTCGAAAAAACAGACATTTTGCGTGAACTTGCGCGCTTCGGCTGCCGTATTATCGCGCGAGCCCGTGTCTACAACGACTATCTCGTCCGCAATATCCTTTATGCAGCCCAAACAGCGCGGCAGGACGGCTTCCTCGTCCTTTGCGATAAGGCAAATGCTAAGCGTATTCATATTTTCAGCGGTAGTACAGTATATGAAGAGCCCCCGCGCTTTTGTGCGCGGGGGCTTGCGTGGTTGTCGCTTTATCTCACTTAATCATATCAAAGTTGCCGCAGGTGGTTGTCGCCTTATCACACTTTATCCGATTTGAACTGCCGTATCACGTTGAATATAGTGGCGGCTATTGCGATGGCGGTGAAAACCGAAAGTATCAGAATGGGTATCCACGGGTAAGCAAGCCTCGTTATGTTCATCGGCACGTCGGAATAAATCTGGAAGCTGTAAAACGAATATTCGTACTTGCCGCAAAGGTTGATTATTATCAGGCTGAAAATTTCGAGTCCGATCAAAAGGGCGACGCCCGAAATTATCTTTGCGCGCTTGGTGCTCATATAGCATATCGCATACAGTGCAAAGTACACAAAGAGCGACAACAGCGCCGCGTACGCCTCTCCGTACGCAGGATATGCGACCGACGGGGTGTTTTCAAACACGAACACGTTTTCGCCCGTTATCAAAAACACAAACAGCGCCATAAATAGCAACAATATTATCATTATAGCCGTAATGTACAGCGACATGATAATTCCTATCAACGCCGAGCCCAAGAAGTTGAACACCACCCGCTGTTTGGGTGAAAAGGGCGCGACGGATATTGCGGATGGCTTAGACAACGAAATGACGCAAACGCCTATCACTCCGCCTATCATTCCTCCGTATATAAAGTTTACAGAGTTTGACGTCTGCGACAATATAAAGAACAAGACTAAGATATACAGAATAAAGCCAAATATCGTGCGCCCGATCTTCTGCTTGTTAAGATTCGTCGTGTTTATTCCGCATCGGTAAAGGCGGGTATAATTAAAGAAATCGATAAATTGCCTCTTGATTGCTTTCATTGTTATCTCCTCTGACAATCGTCATATCCCGAAAATGTTGAACGACTGCGTATCGCCGTCCGCTCCCATGCTCTTCCTCTCTCCCAAAAAGTGAACGAACAGCTCCTCTATCGTGGGCGTCTTGACCTGTATTCCCTCGCCCGAAATATTCTTGTCTTTCGTGACGAAGGTGTAGCCGAACATATCCTGTTTTATGCCTATCGCGCCGACGCGCATGTCGTCCGTCAGATTAGTACAGCGGACGAGGCGGTAAGTTTCGGTTATGTTTTCCTTGCTGTCGTTCAACGTTATTCTGCCGCCATCCATCATCACTATATAATCGGCTATCTTGTCTAAATCTTCGGTTATGTGCGTGGAAAAGAGCACGGTATGGCTTTCGTCGCACATGAACTCCTGTATGAGAGTTGTCAATTCGTTCCTGTCGTACGGGTCTATGCCCGAGGTGGGTTCGTCCAAAATCAAAAGTTCCGCGCCCTGACACAGCGCGATAATAAAGGACAACTTCTTCTTCATGCCGAAGGAATACTTGTGCACCTTTATGTCCTGCGGAAGGTTAAATTTGGCTGCGAGTTTATCATACATTTCGCCGTCGAAATTGGGATAGACCCCCGCATATGCCCTTTTGAGCCGCTTTGGCTTTGCCGCTGGCGAGAATATCAAATCGTCGAAAACGCACGCGACGGATGAAAATATCTGCCGCTCGTTTCCCGCAAATCTCTTTCCGCCGTATAAAATTTTTCCGCTTTCCGCACGCACCGAGCGCATTATCGTCTTTATGAGGGTGGACTTCCCCGCGCCGTTCGCGCCGATAAGCCCCGTTATCGCCCCGCGCTTAATGTTGAGATTGAGATTATCAATGCGGAACGTCCCCAAATTTACGCACAGATTTTGTATTTCAAGCGCGTTTACAGTCATTTCTTCCATATTTCTCCCAACAATTCCTCCGTCCTCTCTTTGTCTATGCCGTTAGCCTTGGCGAAGTCAACACAGTCTGCAAGTTTTTCTTTCAGCTTTTCTTCCGCTGCTTCCGCCATCGCCTTTTTATCGCTCTGCGCGACGAACACGCCCTTGCCCGCGACCGCGCGGGTGTACCCCTCCGCCGTCAGATCGTCATAGGCGCGCTTTGCCGTGATGATGCCTATCTTCAACTCCTTTGCGAGCATGCGGATAGAGGGCAGCATCGTGCCCGCCTTAAGCTCGCCCGAAAGAATCTGCGCGCGGATTT
>CANREX010000019.1 GCA_947629735.1 uncultured Clostridia bacterium | reverse complement strand
TCCTATTCTAACACAGTTGATTTATATGAACTACTTTTTTACTGCCCTATGTTGCACTTGATATGATAATTCACCATAAAAAAGGTGGGGCGCTGCGGCAAAATGCCGCAGCGCCCCCTTTGCGCTTTGTCTATAAAATTCGATTTCAACCTGCCCGTTCGTCTGTCGCTTTTTGCGGTTTTGACTTCTCCCGCCCCGCGCTTAAATTTTACGCGCCCGCGTCGATGTCCTTTGCGCCGTCCTTTGCGCCGTCATTTGCGATATCCTTTGCGCCGTCATTTGCGCCGACCGCGCTTTTATCGCCCTGCGCCGAGAGATATCCCCTCTTTACGAACGGGTTGTTGTCGCATTCCCTGACGGGCAAACCGCCTTTGACGGCGAACACCGTCTTCGGCTTGCTTCCCGTCGCGTCGGTTATAGCCACGGAGTAGTAGCCGTCCTTCTGCGCGTTCAGCGAGTAGTAGGCTATCAGGTACTTCTTCACGAGATAGGAGGCGTAGGAACACACGCTGTAATACTTTTTGACGGGTTCGAGGTCGAAATATATGAGCCGCTCTTCGCCCTGTTTCGCCACGCACAGCCTGTCGCCGATGAGATATATGGAGATTTCCACGTTCTTGCCGCCGTAAAGGACGTCGCTTTCGCAAAATTTACCCGCGACGAAATCGCACAATGCGTTGCGGTAGGGCGTCCTCGTCAACAGATTGAGGACGAGCACGACCACGGAATACAAAAGGGTCGCCGACAGCATGACAATATAGCAGATCTGCGCCCAATCGAAGCCGCCGTAGTAGTCGCCGAAGCGCGTTGCCATCAATACGGAAAGCCCCACGCCCGAAAGCATTATCAACAGCATTACCGCGTACAGGCTTATATTCAGGCGGTGCACCGACCTTATTATGCGCTGCATGTGCGGCGAAGACAGTTCAGACATAACCTCGCTCCTAAATTATTTACGCTATTATAATAATGTCTGAACGCCGCGTTGTCAAGCCGCCCGCAAGCAATTGACGGCGGAAAACTATAAAAATCAACCACGCAATAAGGCGGTATTTCATTTGATTGTGAATGTTGTGTGAAAATCTTCGCCGACCGTTGTAGTATCCGCAAGACCGTGCTATTATTTAACCGTAACCGCATACCGTTCATTCGCGGTTAAGGGAGGTAAAATTACGGAAGTCATTGAAAAATTTCCCGCAAACGGTTCTGAGGGCGTATGTGTGGATACGGAACTTATTCTTACGTTTGACCGTCCGCCCGTACTCAGCGGCAAGGGCTATATTAAAGTGTATGATTACATCAGCGGCGAAGAGGTGGACTGCATTGATTTAAGTCTGCCCGCAGGACCTACCCGTCCCCGCAAATGCCCGACAGCCGATTATATGAAAACGCCGTACGTGTACGGCAGAGGGCGCGTCACAAATAAAGATACGGTTGCCGGAACTCCTTCTGCGGATTATCCCCGTGAAGAGGGGAAATATCAGCTCACGATAATAGGCGGGTTTTCCGATGGTTTTCACTTTTATCCCGCGGTTGTCGATGGCAATAGTCTGTATATCAAACTTCACCATAATCTTTTGGATTATAACCGCAAATATTATGTGTTGATTGACGGTGCGGTGGAGGATTTCAACGGGATATCGCGTAGGGACGAGTGGTCGTTTACAACGGTTGAAGCAGCGGCGAAGGGCAGGGAAATAGTCGTCGCCAAGCGCGGCGGGGATTTTATGACGGTGCAGGGCGCAATTGATTTCATTCCAGACCATGCGGATAAATCAAACGCGTATACCGTGTACGTGAAGAACGGCGATTATCGCGAGCCGGTCTACTTCCGCAACAAGGACTTCATAAGCATTGTGGGCGAGAGCATGGACGGCGTAGTCGTACATTACGCCAACAACGAAGTCTTCAATCCCCACCCCGCACAGATCAAGACGAACGAGAAGAAAGGAACTTTCCCTTCGCGGAGGGCGGCGTTTGCCATAGACAACTGCACGCATATCGCGTTAAAAAATCTCACTGTGAAAAACGACGCGCACGGGCAGGCGGAGGGGTTGCTGGTAAACGGCGACAACAACCGCTTTGAAAGGGTACATATAATCGGCAGCGGCGACGCTTTACAGACGAACGGCTCTGCGCTATATGAAAACTGCATAATAGACGGAGAGGGAGACACCGTTTTGGGGAGAGGTCCTGCATTTTTCCGCGGCTGCGTACTAAACAGCTCGGGACCGTTTATGTGGATAAGAAATTCAAGGGAAAATCACGGCAACGTGTTTGTAAATTGCGTCTTCAACGGGAAGGGCGAAAATGCCGTCATCGCCCGTTTGCCGGACAACAACGGCATGCAATATCCCGACGCCGAATGTGTTCTGATAAACTGCGAACTTGACGGTATTCCTCCCGTAGGATTTTATCCCATAGATGAAAAAGCTCGAAGCGCGCATTTGTGCGAATACAACAGTCGGGATAAAGACGGCAACTTAGCGGATATCTCCCAAAGACATCGCTGTGTGAAAATTCTTCGTCTGCCTGACGATGAACAAAAAATAAGAAATTACAGCGACTGCAAATATGTGCTTGGCGGGGATTTCGATTTGCCCGACGGGTAATTCGCACAAAATAAAAGCGGCGGGTGAAAAAGAAATTTCACCCGCCGCTTTGCCGCCTGCCGAAAACCTCTGCGAAGCGGCGGGTTTTTCGGCGTACAAAAAAAGTGCGCTTTCCCGCCGCGCGGCGGGAAAGCGCACATTGACCGTTCGTTTTTATCTTGCGCAATCGAGCACAACATAAGAAAGGGCGTTGATGCCTAACTCTTCGTTGCATTCTTCCATCTCGTTCAACTTATCGTAAATAAGCATTATTTTCACACCTCCGTATGTGAATTTCGGATTTGTTTTCCGATTTCGATAGCAGTATAGCATTTATAAAATTGTCAGTCAATCACAATTAAAAAAATTTTAAAAATTTTATTTTTGTAACTTTCTAACATTATTTTATGAAAATACCGATAATTTGTGTTAATTTTCAAGAAAAATTTTGTTAAATGTTGAAAAATTTCAATTTTAACAAAAAATTTTGCCCTTTAACGCGTTTGCGGGAAAATTTGAAAATTTGCAGCAAAAAAGCCATTCGGCGTACAATATCGGGCGCTTGTACATATCCTTTAAGGGCGCGAAAGGGGCGGAATTCCGTGCGTAAAACAACAAAAAATTTGCAAAAAAATTTTTAAAAAATTTTCCGTCGGGCACAATTTCGGGCGTTAAGCGGCTCAAAAAAGTCGTTGCAAAGGCGAAAAAAGCCGCGTGGAAGTCATAAAAACAAGGCAAAAAAATCAAAAAAAGGCCGCGTGGAAGTCACGGAAAAAACATAAAAAGGCGCAAAAAGGCATGAAAAAAGCGCCTTGCCGCGGGGTGTTTAAGGCAAAACGCTTTAATTATTTGAAAAATTTCGCTCTGTAATGCAACTTATTTGATTGAGCCGCTGAGGTATTCGTTGGGGTCTGCCAGCTCGCCGTCCTTGTAGACTTCGAAATGCAGGTGCGAGCCTACAAGATATTCCGAGCCGTTCGCTTCCGCCACCGTGCCGATTATCTGTCCGCGCGTCACCTTGTCGCCCTCTTTCAGCCCTTCCTTGGCGTCGATGAAGGTGTAGACCGTCTTTAACCCGTTTGCGTGGGAGATGGTCACGCTCGTGCCGTCAAGTTTGTCGCCGACGACGATTTTTTCCACCGTGCCGTCAAGGCATGCCATGACGTCCGTTCCCTGCTCGGCAAGCATGTCGAGCCCCGTGTGGAAGTGCCAATGCCCCAGCGTGACGTCCTTGCCGAAATCGAATCCCGTAACGATATCCACTTCGGCTACGGGTGAAGCGAACTCGTCCGCGGAGGAGGTGGGCTTGTCCTTATCGCCCTCGCCCTGACTGCCTTGGTTTCCGCCGTCGCCTTCGTTGCCCGTGTTACCTTGGTTTCCCTGGTTGCCCGTGTTTCCCTGATTGCCTTGGTTGCCTGTGTTTCCCTGATTGCCGGGCTTGTCCGCCGTGCTGTCGTCGGGGTTCTGCTGATCTATGTGGATATCGTTGTGTCCCCAATCGTTGACCGCAAATATCGTCGTCACCGTTATCGCGGCAATCACCAGAATGCACGCCGCCAGAATAAGGGTACGGGTTAAAATTTTTCTTCTGTTCTTTTTTTTCTGTTCGTCCATTTTATTTTAACTCCTTTTTAAAAGATTTTCCTTTTTGGGGAATGCACCCCGTAGGCTATTTATTGCCCCTCGCGAAAAATCTTATACAGCGCTTTTTCAAAAAATTTTCGGACGCCGTTTTGCCTCGCCGCTTTTTTGCCGCTTGAAATGTATTTGTTTTGCGGGCGCGCGGGCGGGGAATTTTTACGCGGCTGTGCGGGGAAAATTTAAAAGTTAAAGAGGTGAAATCCACGCGCTTTTGCGTTAAAAAACCGCTTGCATTTGCGGGTGAAATCCACATGCGTTTGCGTTAAAAATAACTTGCTTTTCGCGCTAAACCCTGTAATATGCGCCGACGAAATAAAAAATCGGCGAAAAAACGGGTCAATATCCGCCGAAAATTATCGGCGCGCCGACAACTATCGCGTCGCCCTTTACGCAGATATGCAGGTTGACTTCCTCCCCGTACAACTCCACCGAATAGGGCAGGTCGGCTTTGCAGTAATAATTCACGCTGTCGGACAGTTTTTCGCAGAACAGCACCCTGCCGTTCGCGCCGCTTAAAATGCTCTGCCAATCGTAGGTGGGCGGGTAAATCGCGCTCTCACCGCACACCCCGCTCAAAGTGAGTTTTGCAAGGTACGCTCTATCCGCCTCAGCGGTCACGACGCGGCAGTTCGCCGAGGTATCCCCCACGAAAAAGCAGTATCTTTCCCCGCCGCCGAACACGGGCTTTTTGGGCAGCGCGTACAGCGCGAAGAATATGGCAGCCGCCGCAAAAATTGCCGCCGCCGTCTTTATCGCCGCCTTGAATTTGCGCATAAAAAAGCCCTCCCGCATTAAAATTACGGAAGGGTTATTGACAATTATTTCGTTGTTTATTCCGCGCCCGTGCGATAAAACTTTTCGCCGCGCTTTATTTTAAGTGACTTCAACCGCGCCCGTCGCTATTTCGGCTGCGTTTTATATCGGGGCGAAGTAGATGTCAAATCGATTTCAACTGCGCGTTGTATCAGCCGCAGCCGCCGCAGGTTTTGCAGTTTCCCGAGCATTTTTTGGCGGGTTTTCCCGTGGAGGAGTACATCTCCCCGCAGTAGTCTCTTTCCGCGGGCGAGCCGCACTCGGGGCAGGTTACGGGGCAATCGAACTTCTTCACGAGCTCATCGAATTTCTTGCCGCACTTGGGGCATCTGTATTGCAGGACGGGCATATCTTATGTATCTCCCATGGCTTTCCGCGCTATGCGCGGGTCTGTAAATCTGCCTATATTATATCCCCTTTGCGCCCCGCTTGCAAGCGTTTTAAATGACTACTTTGCCGTCCACATATCCCGCGATCAGCCCCTCGACGTCGTGATAGTGCGCGAACGCCGCGACGAGGCTTTCGTAAGTCGCTATTTTGAAGCGGTTGGAATTGAAGTAATCGGTCAAGGCTTTGAAGAATTTTTCCTCGCCCATAGAAGTGCGCAGAGTCTCGAACAGCAGCAAGCCCTTGTTGTAGGCGATATTGATATATTCGTAGTCGCTCGCGAACTCGCCGAGGCTTCTGTTCATGGTGGTGTCCGCCTTGCCGAAAATCTGGTTGTACACGGAATAGTACGCCCTGTACGCCTTTATCGCAGAGCCGAGCATCTGCGTGCGGGTGAAGCCGTATTCGGGGTGTTTTTCAAAGAAGCACACAGTGGAGTATTCCGCCAAGCCCTCGTCCTGCCAGCCGCGGTTCACCTGGTCGCTGCCGACCATGGCGTACCACCATTGATGGGCGATCTCGTGCACGATCGTGTACTGTTGGGTCTGCTCGTCTAAGTCGTCGGAAATCATGGTGAGCGCGGGGTATTCCATGCCGCTCACGCTCAGCCCCGTGTAGACGACGGACAGCGTGGGATAGCAGTATGCGCCGAACGTCGAGGAGAAGTATTCCAGACTTTCCGCCGCGGCGTTCATGCAGGACAGGGGCGGCTCTTGCCCCGCGTAATAAAAGGTTATCTCGCTCTCGCCCGCCTTGCGCGTTGTTGTCTTGAAATTTTTTGAAATCACCGCGGCGAAATCGCGCGCGTTTTCAAGCGTATAGCGGGTTATCACGCTGTCTCCCGCGGTGGAGGACGACGTCTGTTTTCCGCTCGTCGCCGCCACATATCCCGCGGGCAACGTGAAAGTTACGTCGTAGTCCGCACATTCGGAGACGAACGGGTCGCCTATGGAATAGTAGGGGGTTTTTGCGAATCCTTCTTCGGTGTAGGCGCACAAAACGGGGTAGAAATTCCCGAGGTTCACGCACTCTCTCGCGACCCCCGTCCTGTGGTTTATATCGGCAAGGGAGAGGGTGTAGCTTATGCTTATCTGCGCGCTTTCTTCGGGGTAGACGGGCTCGTTTAAAGTGACGGTCAGAATATTTTCGTCCTCGCCGCCTATCTCCCAGCCCGCGCAGTTTTCCACCTTTTGCACCTCTTCGCCGCCGTAATTTTTGCCCGCGTAGTAGGCGGCGGAAGCCTGCGCGTCGGACACGGGCGAATACTTCGCGTCGCGGCGGTAGGCGTTGCCCCACAGCTCGAAGCAAAGGTCGGTTATCTCGTTCTGCGTGTCGTTTACATAGGTGAAGTCCACCTCGGCGGAAAGCGTCTTTTCTTCTTCGTCGTACGCGGCGTTTATGCAGTAGGAAGACCGCTTATCTTCCTGCGTTTTCTTGCACGCCGTGACGGGTAAAATTGCGAGGGTTAGCGCGGCAGCCGCCGCAATGGCAATCGTCTTTTTCATATCCATAAATTATGTCGCCCGCCGTCAGGATAGAACGTTTGACGGCAACCTTTTTGTGTGAATAAGGAAGTTTATCCGCCCGCCTTTTAAAAACTTATGCTGTGGGTCGGGGCAATTTGCGACCTTTTAACTGCGTGCGCGGGAGAGGCGGCAATAGGTTAGCGACCTTTTAACGGCGGGAGCGGGAGAGCGCGGCGGGGCGGGAGCAAGCAGGAGGGGCGAGGCGGGCGCTAATAAGTGAACGCGGATAACGGGGAGCAAAAGTAAGCGCGGCGGGGCGGGAGCAAGTAAGAGAGCTGCGTAACCTTTTTGCGACCCGAAAAATAGGATATATGGTATGAAAATCTGTTACGTTTCCTCTTCCCGCATAAATTCCGCCGTCCGCCTTCCCCAATGCGACATAGCTATTTATCCGTTCGGCGCGCTGGGCGAGGTGGACTACGAGAGCGAGCTTTCGGGCAAGAGCGGGAAGTTCGAGGAGATGGCGCGCCTTTCGGGCGTGAACAAGTGCGCGGCGGTGTGCGGCTGTATGACCCTTTCCCGCGGGTTGAAGCGCAAGTCGGTGGCGGTGGCGGAAAACGGCAGGCTGCTCGGGATAAGCGACATGCTCAACGTCCTCGACGGCGAGGAGTACAAAAGCGGCGCGGGACTGGGCGTATACAAGTTGAAGGGCTACAACGTCGGGGTGTGCGTGGAGAGCGATCTGTATTTTCCCGACGTCTTCCGCGCCTTTTCAATGTGCGCGTGCAATATCGTCATCGTCCACTGCGAGAGCGTGACGGACAACATTCCGCCCCTCTTGATTCGCTCATACGCCTATCTGTACGGCTCGCCCGTAGCGCTCTGCACCGAAAAATGCGCGTATCTCGCGGATATCGACGGGGCTATCGCGAGTTCCAACCGCCCGTTGACGTCATTCGAGATAACCCCCAAAAACCGTTACAGGGTGGTAACTTCCCGCAGAAAGGGTCTGTTTTGCGACGAGCAGACCGATTTTTGAGCAAATTTTAAAAACGCTTGTGTTTTTCAAACCTTTATAGTATACTTTATTGTGTCCGCACGGAGATTTTCTTTTTAAGAAAATATCCGAGGGTCGAAAAATTTTCGGAGCGCGCAATTTTATGTTCAGCATGACGGGTTACGGCAGGGGAGAATACAAAGAGGGCGGAATAGAGCTCACGGCGGAGATAAAGACGGTCAACAACCGCTATCTTGACATATCCGTCAAGAGCCCCAAAATTTTCGCGGCGTACGAGGAAGTCATTCGTTCCCTCGTGCGGGAAAAGCTCACCCGCGGGCATGCGGACGTCTTCGTCTCCTTTACGGACAAGCGGGAGAAGGCGAAGAGCCTCTATCTCGACGAGGGCGCGGCTAAGGCGTACGCGGAGGCGGCGGCAAAGCTCAAAGCCGCGTTTCCGACTTTGAAGGACGATTTTTCCGTGACCGATCTGATGCGGCAGAGCGACGTGCTGCGGCAGGAAGAGACGGCGGGTGCGGACGAGCAGCTTATAGAGGCGTTAAGGCTCGCGCTGACCGCTGCGCTCGACAACCTCAACGTCATGCGCGAAAGGGAGGGCAAAAAGCTCTCCGAGGACATGCTCTCCCGCGTGGGGAGGGTGGAAGAGCTCGTCTCGGGCGTGGCGGAACGCGCGCCCATGGTGGCGGGCGAATACAGGGCGCGCTTGCAGGAGAGGATAAAAAGTTACCTCGACGGCGTGGACTACGACGAGAGCAGGCTGCTCACCGAAGTCGCGGTTTTTACCGATAAATCGAACATAGACGAGGAGCTGACGAGGCTGCGCTCGCACATAGCGCAGTTCCGCGAAATCTGCCGCGAAAAGCTCGTGGGCAGGAAGCTCGATTTCCTCGTGCAGGAATTCAACAGGGAGACGAACACGATATGCTCGAAGTCAAACGATCTGAACATAACCAAGCTCGGGCTCGAACTCAAAAACGAGATAGAAAAGATAAGGGAACAGGTGCAGAACGTTGAGTAAGGGCAAACTTTTGGTCATTTCCGGACCTTCGGGAGTGGGAAAGGGCACGATAGTTCAGCGCGTGCTCGCCGCCCGCCCCGACTGCGCGCTCAGCGTATCGTGCACGACGCGCGCCCCGCGCGAGGGGGAAAAGGACGGGATAAGTTACTTCTTCATCACCCGCGAAAAGTTCACGCAGATGATAGAGCGCGGCGGGTTTTTGGAGTATTCCGAGCATTTTTCCAACCTGTACGGCACGCCGCGGTTCTTTGTGGAAGAAAAGCTGAACAAGGGCGACGTCATTCTCGAAATAGAGGTTGACGGCGCGCTCAACGTAAAAAAAGCGTATAAAGAGGCAATACTCGTCATGATAGCCCCGCCGGACAGGCAGACTCTCATATCGCGGCTGCGCGGCAGGGGAACGGAGGACGAAGATGTCATCAAAAAACGCGTGGAGAGGGCGGATTACGAGCTCTCGAAAACCCCGTACTACGATTACGTAATAATAAACGACGACCTCGACGAAGCTGTCGGGGAAGTCATAAAAATACTCGAAAAATAAAGTTAAGGACGGTAAAGGAGATAATGATTAACGAACCCGCAGTAGACAAGTTGATTGAAAAACTCGGACACGACGGTCAGCCCGCTTCCCGCTACGAACTCTGCGTCGTGGTGGCAAAGCGCGCCCGCCAGCTCATAGAGCAGAACAGCGTTTCCAACGTGAACGAAAACCCCGGCAAGCTCAAAGAAATTGCGCTTGCGTGCGAGGAAATCGAGGACGGAAAGATCAAATCCGTAAAGGACTAAAAAGCGGAAAACTGCGTTCAGCCTCCTTACAGTTTCAAGGAGGCTGAACGCGCTTTTAATGCGGCAATATGCGGCGAAATATAATTTGCCCATTTATGCGGCAAGATTAAAGCTGCAATATGCGGCAATATGCGGCGGAATAAAAGCGGCAAAGTATTAGCGGCGTGAGAAAGGAATCGGCAAGAGACAGGATATGTTTGCGCAGGTAATAGTCGATATAGCCCACAGCCAGGTGGACAAAATATTCGAGTACTCCTGCCCGTCGGGCACAGAGGTCGGTTGCAGGGTCAAAGTGCCGTTCGGCGGCAGGATAGTGGAGGGCTTCGTCATAGCGGTTAATGAGACCTCCACTTTCGACGCGCGCAAAATCAAGCCGATAACCGCCGTCTACGACGAACAGCCCGCCCTCGTCCCCGAGTGTTTTTCGCTCATGGAAGCGATAGCGAGGCGTTACCGCGTGCCCAAAGCCGCGTCGCTGAGATTGTTTCTGCCCACGGAAATGCGCCTCGGCAAGGTCAACGAAGCGTACGAAAAGCGGGTAAGGCTGAAAGACGGGGAGATTTCCTTAAAGGCGTCCGCGAAAAAGCAGGCGGAGGCGGTAGAGGAATTGAAGGGCGGCGACAAAACGCTTGCTTACCTCGTCGCAAAGTGCGGCAGGGCGGCGATAAACGCGCTCGTGGATAAGGAAATCGCGGAAATCTACAAGGTGCGCCGCAGCCGCGCGCCCGCGGGGGAGACGGCGGAAAGCCTGCCCAAGGAGCTCACCCCCGCCCAGAAGAGCGCGGTGGAATACATAGAAAAATCGGACAAGCGGGTAAACCTCATTCACGGGGTGACGGGCTCGGGCAAGACGGAAATCTACTTGAATTTAATTGCCGACCAGCTTCAAAAGGGGCGTACGGCGATATTTTTAGTGCCCGAAATTTCCCTCACTCCCCAGATGCTCTCCCAGCTGCGCGGCAGGTTCGGCGGGGAGGCGGCTATACTTCACAGCGGGCTCTCGGCGGGCGAGAAATTCGACGAATGGTGGCGGCTGCGCTCGGGCGAGGCTAAGATAGCGATAGGCGCGCGCTCGGCGGTGTTCGCGCCGCTTCAAAACATAGGGCTAATCATAATAGACGAAGAGCACGATTCTTCCTATCATTCCGAAACCGCGCCCCGCTACTCCACGGAAGAGATAGCGCAAATGCGCGCGCAGTACAACGACTGCAAGCTCGTTTTGGGCAGCGCGACCCCCTCGGTGGAGAGCTTTATAAAGGCAAAGGACGGCGAATATGGGCTGATTAAGCTCACCGAAAGGATAAACGGCAAGCCCCTTCCCGAAATTATAATAGCCGACATGCGCAGGGAGATAAAGCGCGGCAATCCCTCTATTTTTTCCCGCGCCCTGCGCGAGGAATTGGACGAAACGCTCTCCACGGGCAATCAGGCGATAATATTTTTGAACCGCAGGGGATATTCCAGCTCGGTCATCTGCACGGACTGCGGATATGTGGCGAAGTGCGCCGAGTGCGACGTCTCGCTCACCTATCACAGCGAAGAGGACTGCCTCAAATGCCACTACTGCGGCGCGAAATACAAGATGCTTACCGCCTGCCCCGAGTGCGGCGGCAAGCGGCTGCGTTACAGCGGCACGGGCACGCAGCGGGTAGTGGGGGAACTCAAAGAGCTGTTCCCCTCGGCGAGCATAATAAGAATGGACAACGACACGGTCTCGGGCAAGGACGGGCACTATAAAATATTGAAACAATTCGGCGAGCACAAGGCGGATATCCTCGTCGGCACGCAGATGATAGCAAAGGGGCACGACTTCCCCTCGGTCACGCTCGTGGGAATCCTCGACGCGGACATGAGCCTGCATTTCTCCGATTACAGGAGCGGGGAAAGGACGTTCCAGCTCATAACGCAGGTCGCGGGCAGGAGCGGCAGGGCGGACGACAAAGGCAAGGTGGTATTGCAGACCTATTCGCCCGAAAATTACATCTTGCGCTACGCCGTCGCTTACGACTACGACGGGTTTTTCGAAAACGAGGTCAAGATGCGCGCCGCAGCGCTTTTCCCGCCCTATTCGCTGATATGCCGCATAATGGTCACCTCGGAGGACAACGACAGCGCTCTCGAAGCGCTCAAAAAGGCGTACTTTGCGGTGGAAGATATAAGGAAGAGGGACGCGGGCGACTTCCTCTTTCTCAACAAGATGCACTCGCCCATAAAGAAGATACAGGGCAAAGTGCGCTATCAGGTGCTCGTGCGGTTGAAGAGCCGCAAGCACCTCGAAGAGCTGTACGATATCGCGGTGGCGGCATGCACGCCGTCGGCGCTCGTGTACGTGGAAGAAAACCCCGTAAATTTATCGTGAGTAAAAAGGAGAGAAAATGGCTTACAGATATGTTGTGCAGATAGGCGACGAAGCGCTCAGGAAGAATTGCAGAGAGGTGAAAAAGTTCGACAAAGAACTGTGGGATCTGCTCGACGACATGAAAGAGACGGTGCGCGCGGAAAACGGCGCGGGGCTCGCCGCTCCGCAGATAGGCGTCGATTTGCGCGTTGTCGTCATAGACCTCGACGAGGGGTATTTCGAGATGATAAACCCCCGCATATTGTCCGCCAAAGGCGAACAGACGGGTCCCGAAGCCTGCCTTTCGGTAAAGGGCAAGCACGGCGTAGTCACCCGCCCCTACAAGGTCAAGGCGGAGTATCGCGACAGAACGGGCAGGAAGCACACCGTGACGGGCGTGGAACTCTTCGCCCGCTGTATGTGCCATGAATTCGACCACCTCGACGGGATAATCTACGTGGACAAGGCGGAGAGCGTGGAGGACGACGGAGAGGAGAGGCAATGAAGATAGTTTTCGCGGGCTCTCCCGACTTTGCCGTCGCGCCGTTCAAAGCCCTTTTGGACGGCGGCAAACAGGTCGTCGCGGTGATAACCCGCCCCGATAAACCCTACGGCAGAAAGGGCGTGATAACCCCTACGCCCGTCAAGGTCTGCGCCCGGGAATACGGCGTGCCCGTCTACGACTTTTCAAAACTTTCGGAGCACGTCGAAGAGGTGCGCTCGCTCGGCGCGGACGTCATGATAACCTGCGCTTACGGGCAAATTTTGTCGCGCGCCGTGCTGGACTGTTTCCCCCTCGGCGTGTACAATCTGCACGCCTCGCTTTTGCCGCTTTTCCGCGGCGCAAGCCCCATTCAGTCGGCAATACTCGCGGGTGAAAGGTACACGGGCGTCACCGTGATGAGGACGGAAGAAGCCCTCGACAGCGGCGATATGCTGCTCGTCAAGCGGTGCGAAACGGGGGAAAAGACGTGCGGGGAACTTTCAAAGGAACTTTCCGCCCTTGCGGCGCAAGCCGCCGTCGAAGCGGTCGAGCTTTTGGAAAGGGGGGACGTGCAGCTGCTCGTTCAGGACGAGGCGCGCGCCACCTATTGCAGCAAGATTTCCAAAGAGGACTGCAAGATAGACTTCAACCAACCCGCCGAAAAAATCGTGCGCGCCGTGAAGGCGTTCAGCCCGCAGCCCGCGGCGTACTGCTATTTGAACGGCGTTTGCGTGAACGTCCTCAACGCGCGCGTGTGCGAAAGCTCGGACGAGGCGTTAAAATCGGGTGAGACGGAGCTTAAATCCGCCGGGGCGGGCACGGTGTTTAAAGTCGATAAAAAGGGCGTCGCCGTGTCGTGCGGGAGCGGGGCTGTAAATATAACGTTGCTGCAATTTGCGGGGGGCAGGCAGATGTCCGCCGCGGACGCTTTCAACGGCAGAAAGATAAAGGCGGGCGACAGGTTTGACTAATCCCTTGGCAGACCCCTATTTGGTATTATCCAAGGTATATTCCGGGGGCAAATACTTAAAACAGGCGCTTGCGGAGACGCCGACAGAGCCCTTGAACAGGGCGCGCACCACGGCGATTTGCTACGGCGTGCTCGAAAGAGACGTCTACCTCGATTACATAATATCGGGCAATGCGAAGAGCTCGCCCAAGGCGGCGATAAAGCTCATACTCAAAATCGCGCTGTACATGCTCGAATGTATGGGCAAGCACGATTACATGGTTGTCGACAGCGCGGTGGAGCTGACCAAAAAGCTCGGCAAGGGAGGCGCGGCGGGCTTCGTCAACGCCTTTTTGCGCTCATACAAAATTCCGCCGCTGCCAGAAAATCCCACCGAGGCTCTCTCGATAAAATGTTCCGCGCCGCTGTGGCTTGTAAAGAAGTTGAAGCGCAGCTATAAAGGGGAAGCGGAAGAAATACTTTCAACCCCGTCCGCGGGCGTGTGCGTGCGGTTCGAAAGGGGTAGCGAAAAATACCTTCGAAAAAATCACGTTCAGACGCCCTTCGAGGGCGCGTATATCTTCCCCGAATTCGTGCGCGACGAGGGGTTTTTCAGCGGCGATTACACCTTCCAATCTGTGGGCTCAATCGCCATTTGTTCGGCGATATCCCCCTGCGAACGCCTTTTGGACGCCTGCGCCGCGCCGGGCGGCAAGAGCGTGTTGTTGTCAAAAAAATGCAAGCAGGTCGTCGCGTGCGAACTGCACCCCCACCGCGCGGAGCTCATAAGGCAGTACGCGGGCAGAATGGGCGTTTGCAACGTGGAAACGCGGGTGGCGGACAGCACGCAGTTCATCGGCGAATTCGGGCAATCTTTCGACGCCGTCTTGTGCGATTGCCCCTGCTCGGGCACGGGGGTCGTCAACGAAAATCCCGACATAAAATTAAACCGCAGGGAGGAGGATATCGCCGCGCTCTGCAAGTTGCAGGCGGAAATTACGGACAACTGCGCGCGGTACGTAAAGAGGGGCGGAAAGCTGTATTATTCCACCTGTTCCGTCCTGCCCGAAGAGAACGATTCCGCGGCGGTCGGGTTTTTGCGGCGGCACGAAGATTTCTCGCTCTGCCGTCTGTACTCGCCGCTTGCACACAGGGAAACGGGCTACGGAATACAGTTTCTCCCCCACATATCCATGGGCGTAGGCTTCTACATGGCATGTTTTGAACGAAAATGAAGAAGATTTTTCAGGACCTCAACTTAACGCAGGCGCGGGAAGAAGTCGCCCGCCTCAACGAAAAGCCCTACCGTGCGAACCAGCTGTTCGAAGGGCTCATGCAGGGCAAGCGGATAAGCGAAATTTCCGTGCTGCCCGCTTCGTTCCGCGAAAAACTGCTCGAAGAATACGAGGACTGTCCCGTATCGATAATCAAGACTTTTTACGGCGCGGACGGCACGGAGAAATACCTCTACGCCCTGTCCGACGGCAATGTCATCGAGGGCGTTTTAATGAAATACAAGTACGGCAACACGCTGTGCGTTTCCACGCAGGTGGGCTGCCGCATGGGCTGTAAATTCTGCGCGAGCACGCTGAACGGCAGGGTGCGGAATCTGACCTCGGGCGAGATACTCTGCCAAGTGCTTTCAGTCAACGCGCTGCACGCCGAGGGCAAGAAAAGGGGCGTCACAAATATCGTTTTAATGGGCAGCGGCGAACCCCTCGACAACTACGAAAACGTCGTCGCGTTTTTGCATAACGTCACCGCGGCGGAGGGGATAAATATCTCCGCGCGCAATATCTCGCTTTCAACGTGCGGGTTAGTCGATAAAATGCGCGCCCTCGCCGACGAGGGCTTGGGCGTAAATCTGACCGTTTCGCTGCACAACACGACGGACAAGGAGAGGGCGAGGACTATGCCCATCGCCAACAAGTGGAGCATTGCGGAAATTTTGGACGCCTGCTCGTACTACTTCGGAAAGACGGGCAGAAGGTATATCTTCGAG
>CANREX010000018.1 GCA_947629735.1 uncultured Clostridia bacterium | reverse complement strand
CTCTGCCGCCGTACATGCCCGAATATCTGTCGCATATCGCTTTGACGAACTGTTTGCGCTCTTCGAATTTCTTCCCGTCGTGGTCGCGGATTATGCCGTGCATTTCGCACTTTCCGACGTCGCCGCTCATCTCCGAAAAGAAGTAATAGCCCTGCCTGCCCTCGGTCGTTTCGGGGCGTTCGGAAATGGGGAACTCCGCCATTATCGCGTTCGCCACGGCGAGGGCGTTTATCATCTTCCCTTTCGCCTGCCCGGGGTGTATGTTGACGCCCGACACAGCGATATCGAACGCCGCGCCGTTGAACGTTTCGTAGGAGATTTCCCCCAGCGTTTCCCCGTCCACGGTGTAGGCGAAATCGCAGCCGAAGCCCGCCACGTCGAAAAGGCGCGCGCCGTGTCCGATCTCCTCATCGGGGGTGAACGCTATGCCTATCTTGCCGTGCTTAATCTCGGGGTGCGCGAGGAAGTACTGCGCCATCGCCATTATCTCCGCCACGCCCGCTTTGTCGTCCGCGCCGAGCACCGTCGTTCCGTCGGAAGTTATGATATCCCCGCCCTTGAACCTGTTGAGTTCGGGGAAGTCTTTCGGGCTGATTTTTCCGTTTGACAGGCATATATCCCCGCCCGAATAGCCCTCGTGCACTATCGGGCGCACGCCGTAGCCCTTGGGTTTTTGCACGACGTCAATGTGCGCGATGAACCCCACGGAGTTTTGCGCGGGTGCGTTTGCGGGTATCTGTGAATAGACGTAGCCACTCTCCGTGCGCGCCTGCAACCCCATCGCGCGCAGCTCGCCCGCGAGCATTTCCGCCAAATCGAGCTGACACGCTGTCGACGGGGTCTTGTCCATATTCTCCTCGTCGCTCGGCGTATCCACGCGCACGTATCTTAAAAACTTGTCCTTTACGCTCTCGCTCATATAAACACTGCCGCTCCCGTCGGCGTTTTTGCGCCCGTCCGCACCGCAGTCTGCGCCGCAGTCCGTGCCGCCGCAGTCCGCGCCGCCGCGCATATCCGAAATGTTTTCGCGCATATCTTTTCCCATAAAAGTCAGCTCCTTTTAAACGCGTTATCTTCCGCGTCGTAAAAATAACCTGCGGCGGCGAGGCGGTTTGAAAGTTCAACCTCGTCGACGTCCTCCTCTTCGCAAAGTTGAAGAAGGGAAGAATACTCGTCGCGCAGCTTGGTGTTCAACAGTGAAACAAGAATGTAGACGTCCTCGGGTAATTGCATGACAACATTATAACACGCGCAAAAAAATATTGCAAAAAAAGCGGGGGCTATGTTATAATTATCCCGACTTAAATTTTTTCGGGGTTTTTATGCAGACCGTAGTCGTCGGAATGAGCGGCGGAGTGGACAGCTCTGTCGCCGCGCTCCTGCTGAAACAGCAGGGCTACAACGTGATAGGCTTGTTCATGATGAATTGGGAAGAGGAAAGCGAGGGCGGCGCGTGCCAATCGGAAAGCGATTGGGCGGACGTGCGGCGGGTGTGCTCGCTGATAGGAATTCCCTATTACAGCGTGAACTTCGCAAAGCAGTACCGCGAGAGGGTTTTCGACTACTTTTTGAGGGAATACGCCGCGGGCAGAACGCCCAACCCCGACGTCTTGTGCAACAGGGAGATAAAGTTCGGACCGTTCCGCGAATACGCGCTGTCCATGGGGGCGGACTACATCGCGACGGGGCACTATTGCGGCATAGAGCACGCCGAAAACGGCAGGCACTACCTGTTGAAAGCCAAGGACGGCGGAAAGGACCAGACCTATTTTTTAAACCAGGTCACGCAGCCGCAGCTCGAAAGGGCGCTGTTCCCGCTTGCGGGCATGCTCAAAGAAGAAGTGCGCGCCGTCGCGGAAAAATACGGGCTTGCCACCGCGAAAAAGAAGGACTCCACGGGGATATGCTTTATCGGCGAGAGAAACTTCCGCAAATTTTTGTCGGGATATCTACCCGCCCGCCCGGGGGAAATCAGGACTTTAAGCGGCGAATGCGTGGGCGAACACGCAGGACTTATGTACTACACGATAGGTCAGCGCAGAGGCCTCGACTTGGGCGGAAAAAAGGGCGAGGACGGAAGATGGTTTGTAGTCAAAAAGGACTTGCAAAACAATATTTTATACGTCTCCCACGGCGACGAAAGCCCGCTGTTTTCGGCGGAATGTGAAGTCTGCGGGCTTAATTGGATAGGGGATATGCCCCAATCAACGCAATTTTCCTGCCGCGCCAAGTTCCGCTACCGCCAGAGCGAACAGGACGTGGACGTCATTCTTTCCGGCGACAGGGCTAGGGTGATTTTCAAGCAGAAACAGCGCGCCGTAACCGAGGGGCAATACGCGGTTTTCTACGACGCTACCCGTTGCCTCGGCGGCGGCGTTATCGATAAGGTAATTTATTAAAGGCTGCGTGCGGCGCGATTGACAAGGTGTTTATTAAAGGTTGATATAATGTATATCCCCCCGCTTCCCTCAACCGAGGGAAGCGGGGGGGATATTGTTTTGCTGTAATTTTAGACGTAGCACCGCCTATGCTGTAATTCTGCCCGAGGGCGACAACACGACACCCATTGTCATTCTGCCCGAGGGCGACAGCCCGATGGTTTGTAGAAAATTTTTGCGGTCAAGCAAAAATTTTCACAAAGCGAAGTGAACGCATTTATTTTTTTACTGTCATTCTGAGCGAAGCGTTAGCGCAGTCGAAGAATCCGGAATTTCTTTGCGGTTAGGACTATCCTGTGCAGCATGCCCCAGCCAGATTCCTCGACAAGCTCGGAATGACAATGCGGTAATAAATTATCCCTGCCCCTCTTTTCGCTTCGCTCATTCTCCCCACCCCAAGGTGGGGAGATATAAAAGGCGGCGGCTGAGCCAAAAAGCTCGGATATCTTGCAATTACGAAGTCTATAAACGCATAGAAGCAAGCACTAACCTCAACATTTCCCAAATAACTTACGGCGCAAGCAAAATCACACTTTTGCGCAGCGCAACCCAATTTGCGAAAACTTTCGCCTCAGCGGTGTGAATTGCCGCCATTATATATTTCGCGCGCCCTTAATATGGCGGCAAGAGCGGCAGAGCCGCTCATAATCACGAAAAATTTGCGGGCGCGCAACCGCGCGCAAATTTTTGTGAACTTTTTATCTGCGTTTAGCGGCAGCTATGCATCAACTCGCCTTTGCGAGCCCCTTATTCCTTTTAAGTTCCTTTTCGAGTTCCGTGCAAGCCTCGGTGAGTTCCTCTTCCGTTTCGGCGACCTCGACGCCGTCAAGAATATTTTGCAGCCTGTATTCGGTGTTCAGATATCTTATCGTCTGGAAGCCTATCACCGCCGTCAGCGTGCCGTTCGTCAGCCCCTGCACTGAGCTGTCCACGAGCACGGAAATCGCCGTCCCGAGAATGGGAATTCCGCGCGCCGCGTCGCCCATGGTGCGGGCTATGCCGTTACCGATTTTAAGGCTGCCCAGCCCGTAGGAGACGAGGGCGTTGCGCAGTACTGCGCCGAAAATCTTGACGAGCCGCGCGTCCGAGGGGCGGAAACCGTACAAAAACACGATGTCCTTTATCATTTGCAGGTTGACGACAGCCACGAGCAGGGCGTCCGTCTTGTTGTTCTGCGAGAGGGCGGAATACGCCGCGCTCTTTAACGAGCACTTGAAGATTATCTCCTTCGCGCTCTTTTTGACCGAGCCCTTGTAAAGGTTGGTGAGCTGTTCTTTGATGACGCCGTCGTCGTGCGCTTTCAGCCCCGCTTCGAGCTGTTCGACCGTCTTGCTGTCGTACCAGCCCACGCCCGCGACGTTGGAGCAGACATCCACTATCTTTTCGGCAATCTGCCGCCTGACCTGTCTGTTCCTGCGCTTTGCCGGACCCGCCGTCTTGTAGTTTACGTTGGTCACGAAATAATCGGACTTCATTATTTTCACGACGGGCACTATGTAAAAGAATATGAACAGCAGGACGGAAACGCCCGCCGCGCCGTAGCCCGCGTACTTGTTGATGTCCCATATCGACTTGGATACGGAGAACAGACACCACACGAAGAACAAGCCTATCAGCACGGCGAACAGCCTCAGCGCGAACGTCGCGCCCTTGGTGTTCTGCCGCTTGACGTACTTTTCCTCGTATTCGTAGATTGTCATCTTCTGAGAGTTGTCTTTGACGTTTGCAACCCCGCTATCGGAAATTGCTACCTCTTTTCCCTTCTTTTCTTCCTTTTTCATAAGCTAACCTCTTATGCTGATTTTAACACATAGCGGCTCATAAGTCAATACTGTAAGGATAGAGTTCGCTCTTGGGCACGCCCCTGTCCTTTGCCGCCTGCTTGACCGCCTGCATTTTGTCCATGCCGCCGTCCATATAATATTTTATGTGCTCGCGCGCGGGAAGAGTATTCAATGGGCACTCCTCTTCGCCCGCGCCCTCGACAATTATTACGTATTCTCCCCGCTTCTCGCCCGCAAGCCCTTCCTTTAAGGTGAAGGGCAGACTCTCCTCGTGCAGCTTGGTGATTTCCCTCACCGCGCAGGCTTTTCTGTCGCCGAAAACCTCGTACATCGAGGATATGTGGCGGTCTACGTCCTGCGGGGCGACGTGAAAGCACAGCGTGAGATCGCAGTTTTTATAGCGGGAAAGCAGCTGTTTGCGCTCCCCTTGCTTATCGGGGAGAAAGCCGATAAACGCGAATCTTTCGGCGTTGAACGCGGAGAGCACGAGCGCGCTTAAAAACGCGTTTGCGCCCGGAACTACCGTGTAGTCCAGCCCTTCCTCTTTGAGCCGCGCGCACACAACGTTGCCCGGGTCGGATATGACGGGCATGCCCGCGTCCGAAACTATCGCAATCTCTTTCCCGTCTCTCGCCGCGCGCACGATTTTTTCCGCCGCCGCGCTTTCGTTGAACTTGTGACAGGCGACGAGAGGCTTTTTTATGTCGTACGCGTTGAGAAGTTTAAGCGTGTGGCGGGTGTCTTCGCAGAATATTTCGTCAGCCGCGCGCAGCGTTTCGAGCGCGCGCAGGGTTATGTCCTTTAAATTGCCTATCGGCGTCGCGACAAAGTAAATCATCTTGCGCCCCCGTTTGTCGTCATATCATGCAGCTCCACGTTAATCATATCGTGCCGCCTCCGTTCGCGGCGGTGTTGACGAGCTCCGCCATAATTTCCAGCGAGGGCTTGCCGCCCTTCACCCCCTCCGCCATGACGAGGTAGGGCGCGCTGTTTTCCCCGCCCTTGACAAGCTGCATGCGCTTGGGCTCGACGCCGTGCGCCTTCATCGTGTAGAAGAGCTCGGCGAGCCTGTCCGCGCGGTTCACGATAGCCAATCTCCCGCCGAATTTGAGTTTGCGTGAGGCGATTTCCACTATCTCCGCCAGATTTATGGTTATTTCCTTGCGGCAGATCGCCTTTTCGTAGCTGAGATTTTCAAACCCGCCCCTCTCATAAGGCGGATTGCACAGAATGAGCGAAAACGCACCGTCGAATTCCCTGCCGATATCCTGCAATCTGCCCGCGACCACGCGCGAGGGAAAGCCGTTCAACAGCGCCGTCCTTTCCGCCATGTCCGCGAGGGCGGGTTGGAGTTCGAACAGCGTCAGCGAGGATATCGACGGATTGAGGCACAAAAAGTGGTAGCCGACCGCGCCGCAGCCCGCGCAGAAGTCGGCGACGACGTCGCCCTTTTTCGCGCGCGCAAAGCGGGACAGCAATATGCTGTCCGAAGTAAACCTGTACAGCTTTGTGTTCTGTATTATCTTCTTGTCGCCGAAGAGCTCTTCAAGCGCTTCGTCCTGCTTTAATTCCACCATATTGCCCGCCGTAACAAAAAAGAGCGGAACAGCCGTCCCGCCCTTTTTATCGCTCGGATTAGTCCTGAGGTTTGATTGCACCGGTGGGGCAACCGTCTTCGCAAGCGCCGCAGTCGATGCAGACGTCGGGATCTACGACATATTTATCGGGTCCTTCGCTGATCGCGCTGACGGGGCAGGTAGCGGCACAAGCGCCGCAGCTTACGCATTCATCAGAAATTGCGTGTGCCATAGTATAACTCCTCCATATTTTTTTAACGTTTGGTAATCGGGGTCAAACCGATTATTGAATTGATTATATCACGAAAAAACGCGACTGTAAAGGGGGAAAGGGATATTTTTTGAATATTTTATGTTCCCGCATCGGCGAATTTTTCCGCTTGCGACTTGAATTTGCCTTAAACTTTAAGGCGACGTCAACTTTGCCCGCCCTATTATCGGCTGTTTTAACTGCCCGCGTCGAAGCCCGACGCGCTTGCCCGCTTTTTTTTGTTGCCGCCCGCGGCGACGTAGACTTTGTCCGCTTTGAAAAAATCAATCTTCCTGCGGCAGGACGTCGTCGGAATCGTTCTTTTCTTCCTTTTCGCTCTCCTTGCCGCGCTTGAATTTCAGCTGTTCGGGCTTGAAATCGCGGTAGGTCACGGAGTCGTTCTGCTCTATCTTGACCTTGACTTCCATTTTCAGCATGTTTATGTTGACGACCGTGCCCGTGCCGTCGGGCGTGCCCACTTCGCTGCCGAGTTTCGGCATCTTTTTATAGGCTTCGGCGTAGTAATCGTTTTCGTAGGCAAGACAACACATGAGCCTGCCGCACAGCCCCGAAATTTTGCCCGGGTTGAGGGAAAGCCCCTGGTTTTTCGCCATCTTTATGGAGACTTTGTTGAAGTCGTTCATGCAGCTCGCGCAGCAGCATTCCCTGCCGCACGGCGCGAGACCGCCCATCAGCTTTATCTCGTCGCGTATGCCCACCTGCCTGAGCTCTATGCGCATGTGGAACGCCGCGGAGAGGTCCTTTATAAGCTCCCTGAAATCCACCCTGTTTTCGGCGGAAAAATAGAACGCCACCTTGTTGCCCTCGAACGCGAATTCGCAGCCGATTATCTTCATGGGAAGTTTGCGCTCGTCCGCCTTTTCCTGCGCGGTTTTTATCGCCTCGGGGCGGCGCTCTTCATTCTTTCTGACCTGCTCTTTGTCCTTTTGCGTGGCTATTCTGACGACGGGCATGAGGGGCGGAACGATCTTGCTCTCATCCACCTCGCCTTCGGGTATGACGACGGTCGCGTACTCCTTGCCCTTGGAAGTTTCCACGATGACGTCCATGTCCTTTTCGTATTTGTCCTTGCCGGGGGAAAAGTAATAGACCTTTCCGCCGCTCTTGAATTTACATCCTACTATCTTGACCATTTTTCGTTCTCCAACGCCACTTTGAGCGTGAAATCGTATAACAGCGAGGGGAAATTCGCGTTGAATTTTATGTCCGCAAACGCCTTGTTTACGCGTTCGGCGGCATATATCAGCGCACCTAACGAAAGTTTGCCCCTGTAATCGGGGTCGCGCGCGTACCTTTCCATCTCAGCAAAATACACCCGCTGCATCTGGGAAAAAAGCTCGGTTTTGTACTTGCAGTCGCCGTACTTTAAAGCGACGTCAACCGCCCTTTTCACGTCGGCGGCGCAAATTTCGTCGGCGGCGAGGCACACCTCTTTGTACCAGCCCTCGCCGAGCATCCTGCGGGCTTCGCCCAACATTCCGCCGCACAGCGGGGCTACGCGCACGCAGTCGGGGTCGGAATTTTCCCTGAGAAGCGCCGCGGCTATCGAATCGGGAGTAAACGGGGGGATTTCCAACCGCTTCACGCGCGAGAGCACCGTCCCGAGCACGGGGGAAAGCGACGTCGCCCCGAGCAGAAAATACACGCCCTCGGGGGGCTCTTCCAGAATCTTCAATAGCTTGTTCTGGAACAGCGCGCTCGCCTCTTCGAACCCGCTTATCACGTACAGCTTTTTATCCCCTTCCACGGGGCGGAGGTATGCGTCGTCGATTATCTCCTGCGCCGCGTCCACCGTCAGCTTTTTGTCGGGCATGGGGTAAATCTTCAAGTCGGGCAGCCCTTCCGAAAGCACGAGCCTTTCGTCTCTCCCGCCCTTTTCACAGCCGAAAAAGACGAGGGCGAACCTCTTCAACGTCTCCCGCAGGATAGCGCCGTCCGCAAAGTAAATCAGATATGCGTGGGAGAGCCTTCCCGCCATTTTATCGCCCGAAAATATCGCGTAAGCCGCAGTCGAGGAGATGAGCTTGTCCATATGCTTCAAAAGATCGCCGCCTATATGTAAGCGGACGTCAACCGATTATTCCCTTATCCTTTAAAAGTTGATATATTTTATCGTTCGTTTCCCACTTGCTTCCGCCACATTCGACGGCGCATATGCGGGGGTATTTGTCCAAAAGCCCCAAGTATCCGCGGTAGACCTTTTCGTGAAATTCCAGCCCGAGCGCCTCTATCCTGTCGTCCTTGTCCGCGCCGTGCTTCCTTTCAAACGCCGCCTTGGGGGAGATATTCAGAAATATCGTCAAATTCGGCGAAAACTCTTTCAGCGCAAACGAGTTGATGTCCTCTATGTACTCATAGCCCAGCCCGCGCGCCGCGCCCTGATATGCGAGGGAAGAATCCACGTACCTGTCGCAGATGACGAGTTTCCCCTGCGAAAGCGCGGGTTGCACTATCTCCCTGAGGTGCTGAACGCGCGCCGCCGCGTATAACAGGGCTTCACATTCGTCGCACATGGAAGTGTTTTTGCCGTCGAGAATTATTGTGCGTATCTGCTCGGCGACGTCGCTGCCGCCCGGCTCGCGAGTGACGATGAAGTCAACGCCGTCCCTTTGCAGCTTTTCCGCAAGCAACCTTATCTGCGTGCTCTTGCCCGAGCCCTCGCAGCCTTCGACCGTCACGAACGCGCCTTTCATTTTTTGACTACCTTTATCCCGCCGTTTACGAGCCCGAACGTCTTGCCCGCCTTGGAAAGCAGCTCTATCGCCTGCGGGGTTATTATCTCGCCCGCGATGACGACGGGCAGGCAGGGCGGCGTGATGCCCGCGTTCTCCGCGCACATTCTGCCCGCGGCTTCTTTGAGCGGCACGTATTCGCTCTTGCTCTTCAAAGAATACAGGAAAGAATACGTCCTCTCCGCCGTGGGAATGGGCGCGCGCCCCTTGTATGTGCCTTTCAGCTTCTTGTTGGAAGCTATCGAAAGCAGCGCGTTTTTGAGTGCGGCGAGCTGCCCCGCTTCAACAGACGGCGAAAGATAGAAAAGTATATATCTTCCGTCGTTGAGCTCGGGATATATCCCCTTCTTTTCAAGCAATGTCTGCGCTTCACTCGGGGATATCCCCAATGCTTTGAAGTCCACGGCAAGTTTTGTCCAATCGCCCGAGGGGTAGAACGTTATGCCCTGCAAGTCGCCCTTGAACTCCTGCACGGCTACTTTTGCCGCCGACAAGAGCTTGGGGTTGTTGACGAAATATTTGACCGCGTACTCAACGCTCGCCATCACGGGATAGGAAGGCGACGTGGTGCGGAAAATGCTAACCGCCTGTTCGGCGTACTGCAAAAGCGCGGGGTTTTTGACGCATATCAGCGCGCCCTGCGTGAGCGCGGGCAGGCTCTTGTGCACGCCGTCCACCCACATGTCGGCGAACTCGCCCGCATAGCCTTTGCGCCCCTCTTCGAGGAACAGATGCGCCCCGTGCGCGCCGTCCACAAAGAGAAATCTCTCGTACTTGCGCATGACTTCGGCGTATTCCGCAAGGGGAGCGATATTGCCGTAATAATCGGGGGAAGCGACTATTATGCCCGCGATGTTCCTGTCGTTGACGACGAGCTTTTCAATCAATTCCGCCGAGGGGGGAAGGAGAACGCCCTCGCTTTCCGCGCCCTGCACTATTACGGGTTCCACGTTGAAAAGTCTGCACGCGTTGAACACGCTCTTGTGCGAGGAACGCGGCACTATTATCTTGCTGCCGAAGCGCGAGGCGACGAACAGCATGCTCATCACTCCGCTCGTCGAGCCGTCCGTGGTTATGAACGCCTTTTTCGCGCCCACTATCACGGCCAAATCGTCCTGCGCGCGCTTTATCGCGCCGCTCGGGCAATTCAGATCGTCCGAAAAATCGAGCTCGGTGAAGTCTATCCCCGCCACGGGGAAATGCGAGCGGAAGTCGCCCGAATTCTTGTGCCCGGGCATGTGCAGGCGCACCTTGTCCTTGCCCTTGTATTTGTTCAGTTGCGTTAAAATTTCGTATTTGTACTGCATAATTTTTGCCCTGTATCCATCTCAAAAACGCGTTGAAAGGCGCATATTGCGGGGTGTATCGCTTGTTTTGCCGCTTTTGCACGGGGATATCGGCCGCGCTTGACTCATCTTTCGGCTTTTGTTTTCAGCCATTTAAACGCCGCTTTATTTTCCCGCGATTTCCCTTTTGCCGCGGCGGGTACGCCGTAAATAAGTATGCCCGCGTTGAGCGAAATTATTTTTTTGGTTTCATCGTGGGGAAAAGTATTACGTCCCTTATCGTCGCGCTGTCGGTGAGCAGCATGACCAATCTGTCCACGCCCATGCCGAGCCCGCCCGTAGGGGGCAAGCCGTATTCGAGGGCGGTTATGAAGTCCTCGTCCACCTGAGCGTTGCAGCCCGGCTCGCTCGCGCGCTTTTCTTCCACCTGTTTTACAAACCTCTGCTTCTGGTCGATGGGGTCGTTGAGCTCCGAGAAGGCGTTGCCGAACTCGTGCGCGCAGATGAAATACTCGAACCTTTCGGTAAACGCGGGGTCGGCGGGCTTGCGCTTTGCGAGCGGGGAATTTTCCACGGGGTAATCGTAGATTATCGTGGGCTGAATGAGCTTGTCCTCCACAAAGCTATCGAAGAGCGCGATAAGCACGTGCCCCTTCGTCGCCTTTTCGCCTTCGGGGACTTCGCACCCGAGCGCTTTCGCCGCGGCGCGGGCTTCCCCATCGTCCTTCCACTTGTCGTATTCCGCGCCGCAATATTTTGCGACGGCTTCCTTCATCGTAAGGCGCGCCCACTTTGCGCCCATATCGATTTCCGTGCCCTGATAGGTTATCTTCGCGCTGCCGCACACATTGCGCGCGACCGTCGCGTACATGTCCTCGATAAGGTCCATCATTCCGAAGTAATCGGTGTACGCCTGATACATCTCTATCGTGGTGAATTCGGGGTTGTGAAAGGCGTCCATGCCCTCGTTGCGGAATATGCGCCCGACCTCGTAAACCCTTTCCAGACCGCCTACTATCAGCCGTTTAAGGTATAATTCGGTCTCTATGCGCAGGTACATGTCGATGTCCAGCGCGTTATGGTGGGTCTTGAACGGGCGCGCCGCCGCGCCTATTTCCAGCGTGGTCAGAACGGGCGTATCCACTTCGAGATAGCCCCTATTGTCGAGGTACGCCCTTATTTCCTTCAATATCTTCGAGCGGGCGACGAACGTCGAGCGCACTTCGGGGTTGACAATCAAATCGAGGTCGCGCTGCCTAAAACGCATGTCCGCGTCTTTCAGCCCGTGCTGCTTTTCGGGCAGGGGGCGGAGAGACTTGGAGAGCATCTCTATATGGTTGCAGTGAATCGTGATTTCCCCCGTCTGGGTTCTGAACACGAAGCCGCGCACGCCGACGATGTCGCCTATGTCGTAGTCCTTTTTGAACGCCGCGTAGTCGTCCTCGCCGACGTCCTCCCTCCTGACGTAAATTTGCAGCTGACCGTTCCTGTCCGAAATGTGGGAAAAGCTCGCTTTGCCCATAATGCGGCGGCTCATCAGCCTGCCCGCGACGCTCACTTCCTTGCCTTCGAGGGAATCGAAATTTTCCTTTACGGAAAGGGAGTCCGCGCTTGTCGCGTACTTTGTCTTTGTGTAGGGGTCGTTGCCCTCCGATTTCATCTTGGCGAGCTTGTCCCTGCGTATCTGCGCCTGCTCGGCGAGCTGTTCTCTTTCTTCCTCTTCGGTGAGAGGCGTGTTGTTTTCCTGCATAGTCTACCTTACTTTATCGCGATTATCCTGAGTTTGTACGACGAGCCGTCGGGGCAATTTATCGTGACGACGTCTCCCGCCTTTTTGCGCAGAAGCGCCGCGCCGACGGGCGATTCCGAGGAGATCTTGTTGTTCATGACGTCCACGTCGGTCACCGAAGTTATCGTGTAGACGTCCTCTTCGCCCATCTCCTCGTCGTACACTGTGACGACGGAATTCAAATGGACGTAGGAGTTATCCGTTATCTCTTCCTGAATGACCGCGTTTTTGATCTGGTATTCCAGCTCCGCAATCTTGCCCTCGTTGGAACGCTGTTCTTCGCGCGCGGCGTCGTACTCGGCGTTTTCCGAAAGGTCTCCGTGGGAACGCGCCTCGGCTATCCTCTCGATGATTTCGGGGCGTTTTACCTTTACGAGATTATCCAATTCCGCCACTAAATCGTCGTAGTTTTTCTGTGTCATAACGTAACGTTGGTCTGCCATCATATACCTCTTTTCCGCTTGAAACGCGGCATTAAAATTTGCATATCGATAAGATTTGCCGAACCTTTTCCCCGCGGCTTTGCCCCGCGGACGGTCCGGCATGCGGTCATGCGGGTGGGTGATGCCGCACTTCGTCTTACCCTATTATATATATTTCCGCGGGCATTGTCAATTTATATCGCCTCCGTTTTGCCGATTTTATGACCGCGGAAAATAAGTCGGTCCGCCGCAAAAACAAGTCCGCCCGCCCCGCTTTTCGCGTTTTCGCGAGCGGAACGGGCGATTTTTCCGTGAATTTTTCCCGCGCTTTTGCCCGCGGGGCGTATACGCGGGGTTTTAGGCGGATAGGTTTGACTTCCCCTTGACCTTCCGCAAGCCAGATTTTTTGCGCAAATAGGTAGACGTCCTTTTACTTCAAGCCGAGCTGATTTACGAACGCGCTTATGCGCTCTATCGCCTCGGTGAGGTCGCTTTGCGAGGTGGCGTAGGAACAGCGGACGTGCATTTTGCCCGCTTCGCCGAACGCCGCGCCGGGGACGAGGGCGACCTTCTTTTCCTTCAACAGGCGGGTGGCGAAAGTTTCGCCGTCGAGGTTCGTGCGCTCCACGCTCGGGAAGGCGTAAAACGCGCCCTGCGGCGAGAAGCAGTCAAGCCCGATTGAGTTCAGCGCGTTCACCAAAAACCTGCCGCGGCGGGCGTATTCTTCCCGCATCTGCTCCACCACCGAAAAGCCGTCCGCGAAGCCTTCCGCAAGCGCGGCGTTGGCGGCGTGCTGGCTCATTCTCGGCGCGCACATTATGCCGTATTGGTGTATCTTGAACATAGCCCCGTCCACCTCTTCGGGCGCGCAGACGAAACCTATGCGCCAGCCCGTCATCGCAAACGCCTTGGAAAAACCGTTGATAACCACCGTACGTGCCCGCATATTGCCCAACGAAGCTATCGAAACGTGCTTCCCCACGTAGGTGAGTTCGGCGTAAATTTCGTCGGAAATCACGAGCAGATCGCGCTTTTCTATGACGGGAATTATCCTCTTCAATTTCTCCCCGTCCATGACCGCGCCCGTGGGGTTGTTGGGGTAAGCGATTATTATAGCTTTCGCCTTGGGAGTTATCGCCTCTTCCAGCTTTTCGGGCGTGACGGCAAAGCCCTCGGAAGCGGGGCACTCGACGGGAACGGGGGTCGCGCCCGCAAGCGTGACAAGGGGCGCGTACGAAACGTAACAGGGCTGGGGAATGAGTATCTCGTCGCCCGTCTCGCATATCGCGCGCAAGGCGAGGTCTATCGCCTCGCTCGCCCCGACGGTGACTATCGTGTGTTCGGGCGAGCAGGGCACGGAAAACCTCTCTTCCATGTAGCGGCAGATGTTTTCCCTAAGCTCGGGCAGCCCCCTGTTGCCCGTGTACTGCGTGAGCCCGCGCTTTATCGAGCGGACGGCGGCGTCGCGGATATACCACGGCGTGACGAAGTCGGGCTCTCCCACGCCGAGGGAGATCGCCCCTTCCATGCTCTGCACTATGTCGAAAAATTTTCTTATCCCGCTCGGCGGAAGCGAAGCGGAACGCTCGTTTATGAACTTTCTCATATCGTCACGGCTGAACGGAAAGCCTTTCGCCGTCCGCGCTCTTCTTAATTACCGCGCCTTCCACCTTGTACTTTTTCAAGATGAAGTGCGTCGCGGTGGAAATCACAGAATCATACGTGGAAATGCGCTCCGAGACGAAACGGGAGACGCTTTTAAGCGACTTCCCCTCCACTATCACCGCGAGGTCGTAGCCGCCGCTCATGAGATAGAGATTTTTGACCTCTTCATGCGCGGCTATCTCCTGCGCAATGGCGTCGAAGCCCGCGCCGCGCTGGGGGGTCACTTTGACTTCTATAAGCGCCTCGACCGCTTGGTCGTCGCCCTCGTCGCAGTTGACTATCGCCGTGTACTTGACGATAACGCCGTCCTCTTCGAGCTTTTTGACCGCCTCGCGCACCGTATTTTCGTCCGTGCCGAGCATGCGGGCGAGGTTTTCCGCACTCACGCGGGAATCGGCCTGTAAAATTGTCAAGATGTCCTTTGAAATTGCGTCCATTTTATTCTCCGTGCGCGACAGCTCGCGCGAAAATTATTTCATTTATTTTAAACTATCGGGCGGATAATGTCAATATTAAGGCGCAAAGTAGTTTACTTTTCGGGCATTTTAAAGTAAAATTTAATTATGTTCAGGATATGGGGCAAGGTCTTGAAGGACGGCAAAATTGTAAAACAGATAACTTATCAGCGCGACGGGAAATTTTCGTACTCCGAATTTTTCACCTATCTTGCCGATATTTGCGAGGGGCTTGACATCGCCACGCCCGTCCTTTTGAAAACGCATATCTTCAATTACGCCAAGTTCAACACCGTGCGCTTTATCCCCCGCGACTTCGCCGAAAGCGTTGACTTCGACAAACTTATCCTCGAAAATATAGTGATTTGAGTTTGAACGTTTATCGACGGTTTTTAGAGCCGTTTTAACGGGCTGATTTTGGCTGTTGCCCTTGGCGTATATAACGCCAAGGGCAACAGCCCTTTTTTATTGCCATTTTTTGTTATTATTCTGCCCGAGGGCGTTAGCCCACCCCCTCTATTGTCATTCTGCCCGAGGGCGTTAGCCCGATGGTTTGTAGAAAATTTTTGCGATTAAGCAAATATTTTCACAAAGCGGAGTGAACGCATATATTTTTATTGTCATTCTGAGCGGAGTGAGGCTGAAAGCCGAACGCAGTCGAAGAATCCGGAATTTCTTTGCGCTTAGGACTATCCTATGTGCTACACCCCAGCCAGACCCATTCGACTGCACTCGCTATCGCTCGTTCCGCTCAGGGTGACACACCATATCATTCTGAGCGTAGTGAGGCTGAAAGCCGAACGCAGTCGAAGAATTCGGGATTGCTTTGCGCTTAGGTCTTTCCTATGTGCCACACCCCGAGCCGGATTCCTCGACAGGCTCGGAATGACAATGCGGTAAACCCCACGCCCTACCCTGACCTCCCCACTCCCCTCAACCAAGGGGAGTGGGGAGGTATAAAGGAGTATCAATCTGCACGAGGGCGTTAGTCCACCCCCCCTGCTGTCATTCTGAGCGTAGTGAGGCTGAAAGCCGAACGAAGTCGAAGAATCCGGTAGTATTTAGTGAAAAAGCCGTTTCACCGCAACTCCCTACCACCACGATGGGATTCCTCGGCTCTATCGAACGCTACGCGTTCTTAATCGCTCGGAATGACAGCTTTAAATGAGCACCCTGCACTATATCTCCCCACTTCCATAAGATAGGGAAGTGGGGAGAACACAAGAGGGGCAATAGGTGGAATTGCGGGAGCTGTAATTACGTAG
>CANREX010000017.1 GCA_947629735.1 uncultured Clostridia bacterium | reverse complement strand
CAAATTCGTAGTCGCGCGTATCGTGGGCGGGAACCGCCATTATCGCGCCCGTGCCGTATGACGTCAACACGTAGTCGGAAATGTATACGGGCAGTTTGTTGCCGTTGACGGGGTTTATCGCATACGCGCCCGTGAACGCGCCCGTCTTTTCCTTATTTAAAGACGTCCTTTCGAGTTCTGACTTGCCCGCGCAGATTTTTTTGTATTCTTCGACCTCTTTTTTTCTGTCGGCGGTCGTGATTTTTTCTATAAGTTTATGTTCGGGCGCGAGAACGCAGTATGTCGCGCCGAAAAGGGTGTCGCAGCGGGTGGTGAAAACGGTGAATTTTTCCTCGCTTCCGTCTACGGCGAAATCTATATAGCAACCCTCGGAACGCCCTATCCAATTTCGCTGGGCGACCTTTGACGATTCGGGCCAATCGAGTTCTTCAAGCCCTTCGAGCAGCCTTTCCGCATATTTGTCGATGTCAATGACCCATTGCTTCATATTTTTGCGGACGACGGGATAACCGCCGCGCTCGCTCTTGCCGTCTATTATCTCGTCGTTGGCGAGCACCGTGCCGAGCTCTTCGCACCAATTCACGGGCGTTTCGATATACCTAGCCAACCCCGCTTCCGCAAGTTGCTTGAATATCCACTGCGTCCACTTGTAATAGGAGGGGTCGCAGGTGGAGACGGTCTGCGTCCAATCGTAGGAGAGCCCGAGCATTTTGAGCTGCTTGGTGAAATTCTTTATGTTGTTTTCGGTAAAACCGCCCGGGTGGTTGCCCGTGTTGATGGCGTATTGCTCTGCGGGCAGACCGAAACTGTCAAACCCGATGGGGTGCAACACGTTGTAACCCTGCATGCGCTTCATGCGCGCTATTACGTCGGTTGCGGTGTAGCCTTCGGGGTGTCCTACATGCAGCCCCGCGCCCGAGGGGTAGGGGAACATGTCCAAAACGTAATATTTGGGCTTGGAAAAATCGTGAAGGTCGGTGTGGAACGTGCCGTTTTTCTCCCAATACTCAGCCCATTTTTTTTCTACTTTATTGAAATCGGTGTATGCCATATTTAAATACCCGTCGAAAGTTTTTATATAATGATTATACATTGTCGCATGCGATTTGGCAAATAAAAAGGAAATAAATTTATGCTTAAACTCGTTGACAAAACCAAAAAAAAGTAATAAGATAGACTCAACTGAATAGAGCCGTATTAAAGACAAGTACCGCCCGAGAATTTTCAGAGAGTGCGCCGTTCGCTGTGAGGCGCATAATTTAAGGGACAACGGGAAACCGCTTTATGTGTTGCGGCGAAGTTTAAAGCGGCTTTATTTTATAAAGCAATTAAGGTGGAACCGCGCAAGAATTGCGTCCTTAAACTTTTTAGTTTAAGGCGTTTTTATTTTTTATGCGATGCCCGCGCGGCGGGCGGAGGAGTAATTTATGAACGTTATTTTAAAAAACGGCGATAGTCTGGCGCTCGACGAAGGCGCAACGTGCGCAAACGCCGCGGCGGCTATTTCGGAAGGGCTCGCCCGCAATGCGGTGGCGGCAAAGGTAAACGGGAAGCTGGTCGATTTGTCGTCTCGGCTTCAAGAGGGCGACAAGCTCGAAATAGTGACGTTGAAGGACAAAGAGGGGCTGGAAGTGTACAGGCACACCTGTTCGCACGTCCTCGCGCAGGCGGTAAAGAACATTTTCCCTACCTGCAACCTCGCGATAGGACCTGTCATTGAAAACGGTTTCTATTACGATATCGACTTCAACACGCCTATAACGCAGGACGACTTCGAAAAAATCGAGACCGAAATGGCGAAGATAATCAAGGCGAACACCCCTATAACGAGGTTCGAGCTTCCCCGCGACGAGGCGATAGAGCTTATGACCAAGTACGGCGAAAAGTACAAGGTGGAGCTCATAAAGGATTTGCCCGAAGGCGAGCCCATCTCATTCTACAAGCAGGGGTCTTTTACCGACCTTTGCAGAGGTCCTCACCTTCCGAGCACGGGCAAGATAAAGGCGTACAAACTCGTGTCTATCGCGGGCGCGTATTGGCGCGGCAACGAAAAGAACAAGATGCTCACCCGAATTTACGGCGTGGCGTTCGCCAAAAAGGACGAAATGGCGGCTTATTTCGAGATGCTAGAAGAGGCGAAGAAGCGCGACCACATCAAGCTCGGCAAGGAATTGAAGCTGTTTGCGCTCATGAACGAGGGCAAGGGCTTTCCTTTTTTCCTTCCCGACGGCATGAAGCTCAAAAACGCGCTCGTCGATTATTGGCGCGATTTGCACCGCAAGGAAGGCTATGTGGAGATCCAGACGCCCATAATTCTGACCAGAACGCTGTGGGAAAACTCCGGGCATTGGGATCACTACAAGGACAACATGTATACGACCAAGATAGACGGGGAGGACTGCGCGGTCAAGCCCATGAACTGCCCCGGCTGTATGCTCGTGTACAAAAACGAGCCGCACAGCTATAAAGATTTGCCGCTGCGCATTGCCGAAATGGGGCTTGTGCACCGCCATGAAAAGAGCGGACAACTCCACGGACTTTTCCGCGTGCGCTGCTTTACGCAAGACGACGCCCACATATTTATGCTGCCCGAACAGATAACGGACGAAATAAAGGGAGTTGTCAGACTGACCGACAAGATATACAAGCAATTCGGCTTTAAATATAAAGTAGAACTTTCGACCAAGCCCGAAAACAGCATGGGCACGGACGAAGAGTGGGAGCTTGCGACTAACGCGCTCAAAAAGGCGCTCGACGAAATGAAGCTCGATTACGAGATAAACGAGGGCGACGGCGCGTTCTACGGACCTAAAATCGACTTCCACTTGCAGGACAGCATAGGCAGGACGTGGCAGTGCGGAACGATTCAGCTCGACTTCCAGATGCCCCAGCGCTTCGAACTCGAATACGTCGGCGAGGACGGCATGAAGCACCGCCCCATAATGATTCACCGCGCTATTTTCGGCTCGATTGAGCGCTTTATCGGAATATTGATAGAGCATTTCGCGGGCAAATTCCCCCTTTGGCTCGCGCCCAAACAGGTCAAATTGCTGCCCATTACGGACAGGTCGGCGGGGTACGCCAAGGAACTTTGCGAAAAACTCGCCCAAGAAGGCGTGCGCGTGGAAGTCGATACGAGAAACGAAAAGATAGGCTACAAGATACGCGAGGCGAAAATGGAGAAAGTTCCCTACGTTTTGGTCATCGGCGACAAGGAAGCGGCGGAGGGCAGCGTAAATGTCAACAAGCGCGGCGTGGAGCAAAATTACACGCTCACGGCGGAAGAATTTATCTCTGTCGTCCGCAAAGAAATAGCCGAAAAGATAATTTTCTGAGTAAAATCGTTTGACAAACGGCATTAAAGGATAGTATACTCATAAGGTAAGCAAAGGTTACCCCTTTCGCCTTGCATAGAGTATGCAGCGGCTGATAATGTCAAAAATCGCATTTTGCGGTATATTTGCATTGAAATCGGGTTACCTTGCGTAGCCCGATTTAGTTTTTGAGAGAGGTAAACTGTTATAAAAGATTTTTATCAGGTAAACGAATTCATAAGGGATAAAGAAGTGCGAGTCATCGGCGAGGACGGCTCAATGGTAGGCGTCATGTCGTCCGCGCAGGCGCTTCGTCTTGCGGAAGAGGCGGATCTCGACCTCGTGAAGATTTCTCCCACGGCAAACCCGCCCGTATGCAAGATTATGGACTACTCCAAATTCAAGTACGAGCAGGCTAAAAAGGAGAAAGAAAACCGCAGAAACCAGACCATTGTGGAAATCAAGGAAATAAGGCTTTCGATGACGATAGACGTCGGCGATATTGCCGTCAAGACGAAGCAGTGTTTAAAATTTCTCGAAGCGGGCAACAAGGTCAAAGTTTCCATTCGCATGAAGGGCAGGGAAAACGCGCGTTCCTATCAGGGAATTAAGGTCATGCAGGACTTCTTCGAGGGCTTGGGCGGAAAAGCCGTACAGGATAAAAAGCCCGTAGCTGAGGGAAGAATGATTACCATGATGCTCTCTCCCGTAAAATCGTAAATACGGAAAATTCCGTTATATTAAACAGCAAAATATTCATTGGAGGATAAATATATGCCTAAGCAGAAATCACATAGCGGCACAAAAAAGCGCTTCTGGCTCACCGCGAGCGGCAAGGTGCAAAGACCTCACGGCGGCAAGAACCACAAGGCGGAAACCAAGAACAGAAAGAGAAAGAGAAATTTGCGTACCAATACGCTTGTTTCCAAGACGCAGGAAGCGACTGTCAAGTCGATGATTCCCTACAAAGGTTAATAGGAGGACGGAAATATGCGTATTAAGAGATCGGTAAATGCTTTGAAGAAGCGCAGAAAGATTTTGCGCCTCGCAAAAGGTTATTTCGGCAATAAGTCCAAAAATTACAGGATCGCCCGCGAAGCGGTCATGAAGTCTCTCAATTATGCCTATATCGGCAGGAGACTGAGAAAGCGCGATATGCGTTCGCTCTGGATAGCGCGTATCAACGCCGCCGCGCGTCTCAACGGACTTTCTTACTCCAAGTTTATGCACGGGCTCAAAGTTGCGGGTATCAACCTGAACAGAAAGGTCCTTGCGGATATGGCGGTAAACGACGCGGCAGCATTCGCCGCGCTTGCGGAAAAGGCTAAATCTGCCGTTTAATGCGGCTTGAAAGGTAGCGTTTTATGGCGCTACCTTATACTTTTTAAGCGATACACATGCGTTGAAGTCAAAAATTTGACAAAGCGCAAAAATCAAAGCGGCGCAATAAAGGCAAGCGCAAAATCTATGGTTATAACTTCCAAATCCAACCCGCTTATAAAAAAGATAATCTCTTTGGGCGATAAAAAATTCCGCAGGCACTACGGCGAATATGTAGTCGAGGGCGTAAAACCCGTAAACGAATGTATCGCCGCGGGGTTTGACATCGACACGATTATCTGCACGGAAGACCTTTTGGAATGTTACGGCGGCGCGGTCTGCGTTTCAGACGACTTATTTGAAAGAATTTCTTCCGAAAAGACCCCGCAGGGAGTGCTCGCCGTCGTGAAGATGCCCGCCGCGGATATGCGCCCGCCCGAGGGCAGTTGTCTTTTACTCGACAGGCTGCAAGACCCGGGAAATGTCGGCACGATTATCCGCACGGCTAACGCCGCGGGGTACGAGGATATCTACCTTATAAATTGCGCCGACGCCTATTCGCCGAAAGCGGTCAGGGCAAGCATGGGCGGCATTTTTTACGTAAGGCTGCATGAGGGAAGCGAAGAAGACGTCTTGCGCGTCTTGGAGAGCGTTCCGATTATCTGCGCCGATATGGGCGGAGAGGATATCTTCGGCTTTTCCGCGCCCGAAAAGTTTTGCCTTTGCATCGGCAACGAGGGCGGCGGATTAAGCGAGAATTTGCGGAAAAAGGCTAAATTTACCGTAAAAATACCCATGCGCGACACTTGCGAGAGCCTAAACGCGGGCGTTTCGGCTGCGATTGCGATGTATGCGCTTAAAAATAACCGATAAAAGGAGAAAAATTTATGTCAGGACATTCCAAGTGGCACAATATACAGGCTAAAAAAGGCAAGACGGACGCAGCGCGCGGCGCGATTTTCACGAAGATAGGCAGGGAACTTGCGGTTGCGGCAAAGTCCAACCCCAACCCCGATACAAACAGCAAGCTCGCCGACGTCATAGCCAAGGCGAAAGCGGCGAATATGCCCAACGAAAATATCAAGCGTTCCATCGCGAAAGCCGCGGGCGAGCTGAGCGGCAAGGACTACAAGGAACTCACTTACGAGGGCTACGGCGTCTGCGGCTCGGCGGTAATCATCGTCACGCTTACCGACAACGTAAACAGGACTTCGGGCGATATAAGCTCCACGATGTCAAAGTGCGGCGGGCAGATGGGCAAGCCGGGCTGCGTAAGCTATCAATTCGATAACAAGGGCGTGATAGTCATCGAAAAGACGGTAAAACTCGACGAGGACACGATGATGGAGTACTGCCTCGAAGCCGAAGCGGAAGATTATAACGTAGATGAGGACGTCTACGAAGTCTACACAACGCCCGAAAACTTCTCGGCGGTCAGAAAATATTTCGAGGACAAGGGCGTTACCTTCCTCGAAGCGGAAATCAAGATGATTCCCCAGAATTATATCACCTTGCCCGACGATAAGGTTGCGACTTTTACGCGCATGCTTGAAAAACTCGAAGAGTTGGACGACGTGCAGAACGTATATCACAACGTCGAACTTCCCGAAGAGGACGAAGAAGAGTAAATTATATTGCTTGTTTGCGGCGCGGCTTTTAAAAAAAGCCGCGCCATTTTTTAATAGCTGTCATTTTAAAAAAACCGCGCTTTTTCACCTTTTTAACGCTGTTTTTGCGCAGAAACGGGGTGAAATCAACTTATTTATGAAAAAAATATTGTAAAATTTGCGCCAAAAGCGCGCGCGGCGAATAAAATATAAGGTAATGCTCATTATAATTGTACAAGCGGTAACGCTTTAAATATAGCCAATTGTGATCTCGGGCGTTACCGCAAGGTTTTCGCAGATTTTGCATGAGGCAAAGGGAATATTCCGCTATCGGAATATTCCCTTATGTATTTTTTGTCGGCGATGGCAATAAAATATCATATGTTTACCAAAAAACGCGTCGTTTTGCTTATAATCATAGCTCTGCTTTTGGTTGTAGTGCCGCTTACAGGTATGTTGATGTCCTCAAAAGTCAACGCAAAAGAGCAAAGATTGCAGATGCTGACCGTCTGGCAGATAGACGGGTTTGAGGGCGGCAAAGGTTCGCGTGCGCAGTACTTAAAAGACAAGGGCGAGGAGTGCTTTGAAAATCGGGATATCTACATTAACGTGATTTCGCTAACGCAAGAGGCGGCGGCTGACAACATACGGGCGGGGCGATTTCCCGACATGATTTCATATTCGCCGACCTTCAACGCGCACCTCGGCTACATAAACAACAGAGATTTTATGTGTAAAAATTGGTGTTTCGGCAGTTATTGCCTGCTTACTTTGGACGAAAACGCCGATTTTAACGACGTAAACGCAAAAAATACGGTAATCAACGCGGGAACGGGCAATTTGTCAAATGTAGCTGCGGCAATGTGCGGAATTGCAAAAGCCGCCCAAAACGAGCCGACGCAGGCATATCTCAACCTTCTGAACGGCAAATATAAATATCTCTTCGGCACGCAGAGGGATATTTTCAGGCTGAACATGCGCGGAGCAAGTTATTGCGTGAAGCAAGTGGTGGACTTCAACGACCTCTATCAGAACATAAGCATAATGACAAAAGACGAGGAGAGATACATATCATGCAGGGAATACGTTAATTTTTTGACGGACAACAACGAAGATATCGATAAATTGGGCTTGATGTCCGCAAATTCGGTCGGTAATAACGAGTTGATAGCCTGTTTGAATGTGAAAAAGTTCGATTATGAGTTAAAATTGCCGTGCGGCGACGATTATTTAAACGAATTAAAGTCGGCGGCGGCAAACAATGATCTAAATAAAATAAAAAACCTGTTAAAGTGATTGATAAAATCTGTTGAAAATGCTATTATATAAGGGCGGTTTAAATAATTATTGCCAAAACACATTCGCGCGCGGCGAAAAAGCGCAGTTATCGCGGCTGACTACATACGGCTTGGGCGGTTTTGCCGATAAAGTATATTTCCCCCAAACGCCATACGAGGCAAAGGCTGTCTATTCGTCCGCCTTGGCGATGGGGGAGAAGATATTTATTTTGGGCAACGGCTCGGACGTTCTCGCCTCGGACGAAGGCTTCCGCGGAAGCATAATTTGCACGCGGAAGATGAAGGGGATAATAAGGCTGAAAGAAAACCGCATAACGTGCCTTGCGGGAACAGATATATCGAGCGTGCTTACATACTGCAAAAACAACGAGCTCGGCGGGATAGAATACATGTACGGAATACCCGCAAGCATAGGCGGCGCAGCCTACATGAACGCGGGGGTAGGGGAATTTTCAATTTCTCAAAATATAGAGTCGGTTTCCTGTTTTGGCGATATTTGCGGCAAAATTGGCGCTGAAAAGTGTAATTTCGGATATAGACATAGTACTATGCGTGATATAAACGCCTTAATTTTGGCGGTCACGCTCAAACTTGAACATGTTAGCCGAAATGAGATTTGCAAGAGAACGGAGTATTTCCGCGAGAAGCGCGCGCACTTGCCCAAGGGCAGAAGCTGCGGCTGCGTATTTATGAACGGCGAGGGTTATTCCTCGGGCGAGCTTATCGATAAGGCGGGATTAAAGGGCGCAAAGCGGGGCGGCGCGTATATTTCGTGCGAGCACGCGAATTTCATTATAAATCGCGGCGGAAGCGCGTCCGATGTCAAATATCTTATCGAGCTTGCAAAGGGTGAAGTCTATTCCCGTTTCGGCGTGAAATTGCGCGAGGAAGTCGTTTACATAGGAGAATTCAATGATTTTAACGGCTGATTATCATACTCATACACCCTATTCACACGGGAAAAATACCGTTCTGGAAAACGCCACCGCCGCAAAAAAGCTCGGTTTGCGGCAAATTGCCATCACCGACCACGGGTTTAATCACCTTTTATTCGGTTTAAAGCGCAAGAGATTGCCCGACCTTCGCGCAGAGATAATCGAGGCGGAAAAGCTGACGGGCGTCAAAGTGCTGATGGGAATGGAGAGTAATCTCATCTCAATCGACGGCGACACCGATATGAAGCGCGACGACCTCGATAAATTCGATATTTATCTTTGCGGGATACACGAAGTGCTTAAATACAAGCGTTTTTCGGACATGTACAACATAATGTTTGCAAACTATACTGCGTACAAGCTCGGAAGAAAGCCCTCGGCAAAGGTCATTGCGAACACCACAAAGGCCTACGTCAACGCGATTTGCAACAACCCGATAGACATTCTCACGCATATAAACTACAAATGCTGTTGCGACTTAAAGGAAGTTGCCGCGGCGTGCGCCGAGTACGGCACTTATATCGAAATCAACACCAAAAAAAGGCACGTTTCGCTTGAAGAACTCAACTTGATGGCGTCTGTCGGCGCGAGGTTTGTGATAGATTCCGACGCCCATTCTGCCGACAGGGTGGGAGACACGAAAATTGCCGAAGAGCTGTTGAACGATTCCGATTTCCCGATGGACAGAATAGACAACATTGACGGCAGATTGCCCAATTTCCGCTTTGCGGAATACAAGAGGAATGTAAATGCCTAATTTTACGGAAGAGATAAAAAACGAAATAATGCAGGGCGGTTTGCGCTCGGAATGTTGCAAAATAGCGTTTTTGTCGGCGTTTGTGCGCACGAGCGGCAGCATAATCTCCCGCGGGGGGCTTTGCGGCTTCGAAATCGTGACTGAAAACGAGCGCACCGCCGAGTTTATAAACGAGCTTGTCGAAGGGCTCTTCGGCTGTTCGATGGCTGTCGCAGAGGCAAAAATGGACTCCATGAGCGGGCGGGACAAGCTCACTTTCGACTGCCTCAACGACCAATCGGCGGACATCTTGCAAACTCTCGGCATAATCAGAAAGGAAAACGACGGGTTTTCACTGTCGTTCGGCATAGACGAGGGCATTATCGCAAAGGACTGCTGCAAGGCGGCGTATTTGAAGGGCGCGTTCCTCGGCGGCGGGAGCTGCACTTTGCCCGATGAGCAGACGTACAGCCGCACGGGGTATCATTTCGAGGTTGTATTTTCAAACAAGATAACGGCGAGCGATTTCTGCGAGCTTTTGTGCGACTTTGAAATTTTGGCGCGGCTTGTCTCGCGCAAGGACAACGCGGTGGTGTACGTCAAGAGCAAAGAGATCGTTTCCGACCTCCTCGGCGCGATGCAGACCTATAAATGCCTTGAAAAGCTGAACAAGATAGTGGAATTCAAGGATAAATGCAACAACGACAACAGGATAAGCAACTGTTCGGTGTCCAATATCGACAAGGCGGTCAAAGCCTCGGTCGTGCAGATAAAATGTATAGAAATTATCTCGCGGACGATAGGGCTGCAATCTCTCGATAAAATGCTTTTCGAGGTGGCGGAAGCCCGACTTGCCGACCCCAACGCTTCCATGCAGGAGCTTGCGGACAGGCTGGGGATAACCAAGAGCTGTATCAACCACAGAATGCGCAAAATAGCCGATATTTCCAATCAATTAGCGTAAAATCGGCCGGAATTTTGTCGCAAGCAGGCGGACGTCCACAAAACTATACAAATAAAACGCAAGATTAAAATTAACCAATTCCAAGGAAAAAGCGATGACTGACTTCGTACATCTGCACCTGCATACCGAGTATTCGCTTCTCGACGGCGCGTGCAAAATCGACAATTTGATAGATTACTGCAAGAATAACGGTATTGACACGGTGTGCATGACCGACCACGGCAACATGTACGGAACGCTTCATTTTGCCGAAAAAGCCGCCGTTGCGGGGCTTAAATACATAATAGGCTGCGAATTTTATCTCACAAAAGACATGCACGACAAGTCGGGCAACACCGCGGAGCATCTGATACTTCTCGCCAAAAACAAGGCGGGATATAAAAACCTCGTCCAGCTCGACTCCATGGCGTTCGTGGACGGCTTTTACTATAAGCCGAAAATAGATTATAAAATCTTGAAGGAGCACTCCGAGGGGGTGATCTGCCTTTCCGCATGCCTCGCGGGCGGAATACCGAGGAGGTTGCTTGCGGGAGACTACGACGGTGCGCGGGATATGGCGCTATACCTCGAAGAGGTATTCGGCGAAGATTTTTATATAGAAATACAGGATCACGGGCTGAGCGACGAGAGGAGAGTTCTGCCCCTTCTCGTGCGCCTCGCCAACGAAACGGACATTCAGCTTGTCGCGACGAACGACGTCCACTATCTCAAAAAAGAGGACGCCGTCATGCAGGACATTCTGATGTGCATACAGACCAAAAAGACGCTCGACGACACAAAGAGGATGCGCTTCGAAACGCAGGAATTTTATTTCAAGTCGGGCGATGAAATGGCGGCGTTGTTCTCCAATTTGCCGCAGGCGATAGCCAACACGCGCGTCATTGCGGACAAGGTCACCGAACCCGCGTTCAACCTCGACAAAAAGGGATATCCCATAAGGGATATGACGCTTATCCCCGGCTATACGCCGCCTGACGGCTCTACCCCCGAAGAATATCTTAGAAAATTGACCGACGAGGGGCTTGTAAGGCGTTACGGAACGGTCACTAAGAGGGAGCGCGACCGCGCGGATTACGAATTGGACGTCATCTGCCGCATGGGTTACGCGGAGTATTATCTCATAGTCTGGGACTTCATAAATTGGTCGAAAGAAAACGGCATACCCGTAGGCCCGGGCAGAGGGTCTGGCGTAAGCTCAATCGTCGCGTATTCGATAGGGATAACTGACGTCGAGCCCCTGCAATACGATTTGCTTTTCGAGCGTTTTCTCAACCCCGACCGCGTTTCCATGCCCGATTTCGACATAGATTTCTGCACAGAAAGGCGCGAAGAGACGATAGAATACGTCCGCAGGAAATATCACCCCGAAAACGTCTGTCAGATAGTCACTTTCGGCACGATGGCGGCGAAAAACTCCATAAAAGACGTGGGAAGGGTCATGCGCGTTCCCTATTCCGAGACGGACAGGCTGACCAAGATAATGGACGGCAAGACCTCGATAGGCGACCTTTTGGGGCGAAGAATAAGCGGTGCGGAAGCGAAATGGGCGGCGGAAACAGACCCCGACAAGAAGGCGGAGCTCGAAGGCAAGCTGCAAGAGTTGCGGCAGGCGAGAAATTCCGAATTCTGCTCGATGTACGAAACGGACGAGACTTTGCGCCGCGTCATAGACATGGCGTTGCAGATAGAGGGCATGCCGAGGCAGACGGGTATGCATGCCGCGGGCGTCGTCATCTGCCGCAAAAAGATTGCCGACAACGTCCCGCTTTCGAGGAACGGCGACGACATCACCACGCAATACGTGGCAAAGGAGATAGAAGCGCTCGGAATGTTGAAAATGGACTTCCTCGCGCTTGTCACTTTGACCGATATAAAAAAATGCGTCGATTATATAAAGGAGGATGCGGGGTTCGAAGTCGATTTCAACAAGATAGGCTACAAGGACGAGGGCGCGTACAGCCTAATTTCCGAGGGCGACACCGACGGGGTGTTCCAACTCGAAGCGGGCGGTATGAAGAGGTTTATGAAGCAGCTCAGACCCGACTGTCTGGAAGATCTGATAGCGGGCGTTTCGCTCTATCGTCCCGGCCCTATGCGCTTTATCGATTCATTCTGCAAGCGCAAGCACGGCGAAGAGGCAATCGTCTACGACTGCCCGCAGGAAGAGCGCATTTTAAAGGTCACATACGGTATTCCCGTCTATCAGGAACAGGTCATGCAGATTTTCCAGAACCTCGCGGGGTTTTCGCTCGGTGAGGCGGACCTCGTGCGGCGCGCCATGGGCAAAAAGGACAAAAAAACCCTTCTTGCACAGCGGGAAAAGTTCATAAACGGCGGCGTCAGCGACACGAACGGCTCGGAAATTGTGGGTTGCGTCAAAAACGGCATACCCGCGGAAGTAGCGAGCAAGATATTCGTCGATATGGAAGGCTTTGCTTCTTACGCGTTCAACAAATCGCACGCGGCGGCTTACGCGACGCTTGCATATCAGACGGCTTGGCTGAAAAGATATTATTGCAAGGAATTTATCTGCGCGCTCTTGAATAACCGCCTTAACAAGATAGACGAAATAACGAAATACGTCATATACTTAAAAGAAAAGAACATGAAAGTTCTTCCGCCCGACATCAACAAATCAAAGACGGCGTTTTCGGTCGAGGGCGACGGAGTGAGGTTCGGGCTTTCGGCTTTGAAGGGCTCGGGTCAGGCGGCGATAGACGAAGTCATCAAGGAAAGGGCTAAAAACGGTGATTTTGCGAGCTTCGAAGATTTCATCCTGCGCTGTGCGGGCGTCGTAAACAAGCGTATAATAGAGGGTTTGATACTCGCGGGCGCGTTTGATTCGATGGGCGTTGCCCGTTCCAGACTTTACGCGGTGTACGACGAGCTGTATTCGCGCGCCGTGGCGATAGGCAAGCAAAAGGCGGGCGCGCAGATGAGTCTTTTCGGCGACATTATCGAGGAAGAGGCGCTCAAAGCGGACTATCCCGACCTTCCCGAATACGATTTGATGGAAAAGCTCTCGAAGGAAAAGCAGGTGTTGGGCGTTTACGTCAGCGGTCACCCGTTCGAAAAATACATGCCCGCGTTCAAAGATTATTCGTTTAACTGTTCTTTCCTTACCGACTACATGGAAGAAGATGACGGAAGCAAGGTCTACAACAGGATAAAGGACGGCATGACGGTGGAAATGGGCGGAATAATCTCCGCAATGCGCCGCACGACGACGAGAAGTTCAGGCGCGTTCATGGCGTTTGTCACCTTGGAGGACATCTACGGATCTATCGAGTGCGTTGCGTTCCCCTCGGTCTACGAGAGGGTGAAAGCGGTGCTCGCCATGGATAAAATAGTCACGATACGCGGCAAGCTCGATTTATCGAAAGAGGACGAACCGAGCATAATTTTGGACGTCGTAAAGGAATTCGACACGTCTGTTTACGACAAAAAACCTTCCGAAAATTCCGCAAAGCGGAAACAGCCCATACTCTGGCTTAACGCCACCGCGCTTTCGGAGCAGGACTTCGACGATATGGTGTCCATGCTCGATAATTACGAAGGGGATATCCAATGCGCTATTTTGCGCGGCGATAAAAAGTTCAGACTTCCCCACGGGATAAACTATTGCAAGGGGCTTTTGGCGGAACTAAGGGCGTATATTTACGAAACGGACATAAAATACGTGCAATAATCCGTTTAGTTGCGGGATAATTTGCGCGTTCGGCAAAATTATTTGCCCGTTCGGCAACCGCCGACACAAACTTTTGCGGCAAACTTGCCTTAGCAAAAATATTTGTAAAGATTTTGTAAAAAGGTTGAAATTATAATTTTTATTTGTTATAATAAGGCGGAATGAATGGGAGTGCGCGTTTTAAGGGGGCTTAGGCGGAAATTTTTTTCGCAGACGCGCAAATTTACGGGGTGACCCGGAGGTTTGATATGAAGAGAATAGGTTTGCTTACGAGCGGAGGAGACGCCCCCGGAATGAACGCATGTATCAGGGCGGTCGTCAGGACGGCGCTGTACTACGGAATCGAAGTATACGGCATAGAGCGCGGCTATCAGGGGCTTATCGACGACGATATGATCTCCATGGAGATGCGTTCCGTATCCGATATCGTTCAGCGCGGCGGCACAAAGCTCAGGACGGCGAGATGTCTTGAAATGCTCACGAAAGAGGGGCAGAAAAAGGCGGTAAAGACGCTTGAAGCGCGCAATATCGAAGGGCTCGTGGTTATAGGCGGCGACGGCTCTTTCAGGGGCGCGAAGTGCCTTTCCGAAGAATACGGTATTCCCACGATAGGAATCCCGGGCACTATAGATAACGACCTCGAATATACAGACTACACGCTCGGCTTCGATACCGCGGTAAACACCTGTATCGACGTCATAAACAAACTTCGCGACACGATGACCTCGCACGAGCGCATTTCCGTCGTGGAAGTCATGGGAAGAAGGTGCGGCGATATCGCGCTCTATGCGGGAATTGCGAGCGGCGCGGAGATAATTGTCGTCCCCGAAGTCGTGTTCGACCTCGACGATATCGTCATGAGAATAAACCGTTCAAGGGCGAACGGCAAACATTCCAACATAGTAGTCGTTGCGGAGGGCGTTTGCACTGCGGACGAATTCGCGAAGCAACTTCAATCTGTTACGACGTATTCGGTGCGCCCCACGACGATAGGGCATATACAGCGCGGCGGCTCGCCTTCCATGGCGGACAGAATGTTGGCTGCGCAATTCGGAAACAAAGCGGTGCGGCTGCTCAAAGACGGCATAGGCAACAGAGTGGTCGGCATACACAAAAACGAAATAATCGATATGGACATCATCGAAGCCGTGAGCATGAAGAAGAAATTCAATTACGAGCTGTACGAAACGCTTCAAATGATTTCCATGTAAATCGACTAATCGTAGAGCCGCTTTTTCAAGCGGCTTATTTTTTAAAACAGCAAAGTTGGTTATATAATGATTTTATGCGTTAGTTTGGGTCCCCGCCTCGAAGTGAATATAGAAGTCGATTCGCTTTCGGTCGGGAAAATCAACAAAGTCATCGGCAGAAAGACATATCTTACGGGCAAGACGTTAAACGTAGCGATAGGGCTTGCAAGGTTGGGAAGCGGAGCTTTCGCGACGGGCTTTATGTATGAAGAGAACGGCAGACTGTTCGAGCAGGAGCTTCATAAAGAGGGCGTAACTTACAAATTTATCTGGAACGAGGGCAGGGTCAAGGAAACATATAAATTTATAGACCGCCGCTCTATGCTCACGGAAGTTGTGGACGAGGCGACAGATATAGGAGAGGATAACCGCAAAGCCCTCGTGGAGCTCGTCAGCGACCTTTCCAAAAACTGCAACGCGGTGGTGATTTCAGACAGCGTATCGAGCGGGCTTCCCGACGATTACATGGCGGAAGTGCTTTCCGTCGCGCCCGCGGACAGCTTGAAAATAGTGGACGCGTACGGCGTGAAACTGCTCAACGCGTTGAAGTGCGGCGTCGATTTGATAAAGCCCAACCTCGACGAATTGCAGCGCACGCTGAACGTGAAGATAACCGACAAAGAGAGCCTTTTCAAGGCGTGCGAAACGCTTATAAACG
>CANREX010000016.1 GCA_947629735.1 uncultured Clostridia bacterium | reverse complement strand
TTTCGAGCGCGCGCTGGACCCAAGCGAGCTCCTCGCCCGCCTTTATGGGCGACTTGGCAAGGCGACTTATGCGCTTGACCGCCGCAGTGAGATTTCTCGAAAGCCTGTAATCATCCGCAAAGTCCGCAATTTCCTCTTCGAGCCCATCGGATATCTTGGAAAGGTCGGGAAGCCCTTTGAAGTGACAAAGCCAATTTTTAACGCGCGTATCGTAGCGGATATTCGCGTTGTAGAACACATAGAAGTCCCTCTCGTCGCACGTAAAAAACGCCTTTAACGCGCCGTTGGAGAGCGTGCGCACTATCGTTATAAGGTCCGTCAGCTTTCGGGACGTAAACGTGCTTATCTTCTGATTGAAAGTTTCGAGGAAGAGCGCGATGTAGTTTTTGAGGTGTTTGAGTTCCGCGATGACGACTTCCGCCGAAAACTGCACGCTGCGCTTTATTTTCAAGTCGCACTCCGTCAGATTTACGTCCGAGAAGGGCGAGCGATATACTCCGCCGCACTCCTTCGCCGCCGCCTGCGCAGTGAGAAGCATCGTCTCGTATTCTTTCAGCTTTTTGGCGGTGAGATTGTCGTAGAACGTGCTCTCTATATTTACGAGTTCGGGCGCGGAGGCGTTGTTCAGATAGTTGACGATGCCCTCGTACACGGACACGCCGAGCCCCCGCTTTTTGTGCAGCGCCTGCATGGGAAGCCGCAAATTGTCGCGAAGATCGGTTATCATCTCGCCGTCGGCGTCGAACCCCGCCTCGTCGTAATCGAATTTCAGGGCAAGGGTGTTTTCTATTTTTCTGACGACTTCCCCTTTATCCACCGTCTTGCCGCTGTGCAGTTCGAGGCAGAACTCACCGAGCCCGATGTCGTTTAATCTGTTTTTCACGACTTCCAGAGCGGCGCGTTTTTCCGCCACGAAGAGCACGCGTTTGCCCTCGTCGAGGGCGTTCGCTATCATGTTGGTTATCGTCTGGCTTTTGCCCGTGCCGGGAGGTCCGTGCAGCACGAACGTCGTGCCGAGGGAGGACTCCGCCACGGCTGAGTACTGCGAGGAATCGCAGGGCAGCGGCGTGAGCACCTTTGCGGGGGGCGCGTCGTCTGTTGTCCTCGAACATGTTGGCGTTGGAAAGAAGGCTCGCGATAAGCGGGTTGCGCTTGTAGATATTCATATTCTCGCGGACGTCTTTCCACATTGCGTATCCCGCGAACGTGAATTGGGCGAGGTAGACATCCTCATGGACGAGCCAACCGCGCATATCCGAGGTGCGGGAACGCACGACCGCAATTATCTTGCGAGGGCTGAGCGTTTCGTCCTCCAACCCGCGTATATCTATGCCGAATTCCTGGTGCAAAAACTCAAACAAAGTGGTATTTACGGTGAAGTCTTCGCCGAATTCGAGTATTATGCCCTGATTTTTTATCTTCTTTACGTTTACGGGCAAAAGGACGATGGGCGCGTATTTGAACTCCTTTTCGTCCTTGCGCTTCCACTGCAAAAAGCCGAGGGCGAGATAGAGTGTGTTTGCGCCTACCTCTTCCTGCGTCGCCTTGCCCTTTCTTATGAGCGTCTGCACGTTTTCGGCAAGCGCCTGTTCGCCCGAATACGCGCGCACTATCCCCGAGGATAGCTCTATCCTTATCAGTTCGCCGAGGTTTCTTATCCCCTCGCCCGAGCCGAAATAGCGCGCGTCCTCTATCCTCGTCTGGTTGTGCAGAAGGGTCAAAGATACGCCGTCGCGCAGCTTTGTGACGAGGTCGTCGGGGTCGGATATAAGCAGGTGGACGCAGTCCTTGTTGTAGCGGAAGCACAGCAGGTTGTTCTTCATGGAAAGATCCAACAGCCGCCTTTCCCAACTCCTGTCCTTTGTCGCTTTGCCCGCGAGCGCGAGTTTATCCGCATTTATCAGGCTTTCGGGCTTTGCCTCGTAAGAAAATTGCTTGTCGCCCAAAATTTCGTATGCCGAGCCCTTGCCTATCTTTATCGGCATGGGGAAAATGCCGCCTATTCGGCAGCGTTTGACGTCTATCAAACTTTCGAATTTATCGGAATACAGTGCGGTCGTGAAGTGGGAAGCGGAAGTCGTGAAGCTCGCGTTCTTGTGCGCGAAGAGGTCGTCCGCGTCCACTATCGCGAGGTTGTCAACGCCAGCGGAGACGTACCTTTCCACCACAGACATATCGTCGAGCAAAGTCGTGTTGAAACAGCTTTCGTAGAGCCATACCCCCACGCCTATTTTGCTTTTGCCCACTAAAATAACGGGGTTGAGGCGCGCCGCTTCCAGACAGGAAGCCGTGAAAATCGCCATTGCGAGGGGCGTCGCCATCTTCTCGTTTACTATCTCCGCGAGGTTGCCTATCTCGATTATCTGCGTGGGGTCTGCCGCCTCGCCCCGCTCGATATTTAAGTTGCGGACGGCGGAAAACACCGAGGCGAACGCGTACATGACGGCGTTTTTGTCGTTGCCCGCGTAGCCGCTCCACTCCTTGGAAAAGCCCCACGTTTTGAGCTGCAAGCCCGCCTCCGCGAGAATTTTCTGGCAGTCGGAAAGGCGGGGGCGCACAAACGCCGCTATCATCTCCGCGTTGCCCGAAAGCCCCGACCAGCTCTCCATGGAAATCGCCGTGACGTCGGAGGAAAGCGAGCATATCCCGTCCTTGCCGCAAGATACGTCAACCGTAACGGTGCAGACTTCGGGCTGCTCCCTCTCCGCGAGGTATTTGGGGTTTAAGAGCGAGGGCGTCTTGACTTCCACGCTGCTCTGCGCGCTTATCTTGCCAACTGTTATCTGGGCGGGCAGAATGAGCCTGTTCGAGCCGCTTATCGTCACAGTCAGATTTTCCATATCCTGCTCGCCGCCATTGAAGAGCCTGAACGACGTGAAGAGCGGAATACGGTTATAATACGTAGAATAAGAGACGCAATTCAACAGCTCCCCTTCCAAAGAGAGCGTTTCGTATATCTGTTTGTTCTTTTTGCTTGCCGCCATAATCAACCCTCGACACAATACAACTTTTGTCAGTAAAAAAACGCAATATTTCCAATTTATTGTATCACTTTTTACTCTGTTTTACAATATTTTACCATACATTTATTGACAAAATTTGGGCGCGATAAAAGCGGCAGACGGAAGCTGCCGCTTTTATCGCGCTTTATATGTTTTTTTTGCCGCAAAATTTTCGCTTGCGGAATTTGCTTTTTTGACAAATGCGTTTTTCGCCCTTTGAAAGGGGCTGGGCGCATTTTAGAAAACTACTTGCCTTTAAAACTAATTGCCGTCCTTAATTTGCCCTGCGGGAGGGGCTGTCTCCTCGGGAGGTTCTGCCTCTACCGTCGCCCCGTCCGCCGTTTCGCGCGATGAATCCTGCGCAGAACTTTCGGGCGGGTTATCTTTCTCCCCCCTTTCGCCTTTGAGTTCCGAAAAGAGTTTGTCCGCGCCCTTTTTTACCTTCTTGATCTGCTTGCCGACCGAGCCCAACACGAGCACGAGCTTGTTTGCCGCGAGCACGTTGGCGACAATGAGTATGGCTATGAATATCAGATTGACGAGCGCCTGCCAACCGGGCGCAACGCTCTTGCCGAAGAATATGAAGTTGTAGCCGAAGCTCGCCGTCACGCCGTCGATGATTTCGCTTGCCCCCGCGACGTTGAGCGTGGAGACGTAACCCGTGAGCTTGGCTATCGGCGTGCTCATGAAGGAATATCTCAAAAGCGAACAGGAGAACGTCCCCGGGAAAAACGCGCTGACGTTGCGCGCCCATGCGGGCATCGCTCCTATCGGCAGATATGCGCCGATTATGAAGCCCACCGCCGTGGAAATAATCGTATTTATGCTCGCCATGGTGGAATCGCGGCTTATGAACGAGCATATGAAAACGGTCAGAAGCACGGAAACTACCGAAGAATACACCAATATCGCGAAAATCGCGAGGAAGTCCACAAACGTGAGCACAAATTCGCCCATGAACATGAGATACAGAAGGCACACGAGCAAAAAGATAAAGCAGATAAACACAGTAACTATTATGTTGAACAGAAAATATGATGCTATCAACAGATTGCGGCTTATCGGCGAGGAGGCAAAGTCGCGGTTTATGCCGTTTTCCCTGTCGCTGACGATTATGGTGTTGGTCTGCAACGATACGGTTATTGTGGATATCGCTATGATGCCCGAGAGCATCCAGCTGTCTATCACCGTGCCGATATGCTTTTGAAGCTGCGCGTCGCCCGTGAACGAAGCGCCGAGCTGTTCTTCGAGCTCGGTGAGCACCGAACGGGCGGTGTTCATTTCGAGGGCGCGCAAAAACAGAATGTAAATCGCGAAAATTATGAACGGAACCATCAGCGTGAAGAACACGCGCACTTTGTTCCTGAAAAACACCAGAAGATGCCTGCGCGTCAGCTGAAAGAACATGTTGAAGTAATTTATCTTACTATTCTCCATCGCCATCACCCGCAAGCCTGATATTTTTGCCCGTGACGTTCAAAAAGACGTCGTCCATGTTGCCCTTGATTATCTCCATATCCTTTACGTATCCGCCGAGCTCGCCCAAAAAACGCTTGGCGTCCTCTGTGCCGCCCACCGTTATCTTGTAGGCTTCCCGCTCGGTATCGTATTTGTAGGAATATCCCCGCTTATCAAGCTCCTTTTCAAACCCCTCGTCGCGCTCGCAATAGCTTAGCAGGCTGTCCGAGCTGTATTTGTTTTTGAGCTCCACGGGCGTGCCGTGCGCAATTATCTTGCCCTTGTCCATTATGACTACGTCCGTCGCCTTGTCCGCCTCTTCAAGGTAGTGCGTGGTGAGGAAGACGGTCATTCCCGTCTCCTTCCTTATCTTGTCGATGAGCGCCCAGACGTTGAGGCGGGTCTTGGGGTCGAGCCCCGTTGTGGGTTCGTCCAAAATGAGCAGTTTGGGCTTGTGCACCATTGCGCGGGCGATATCCACGCGCCTGAGCTGTCCGCCCGAGAGGGTGCGCACGCTCTGCCCGAGTATCGGGCGAAGTTCCAAAAGCTCTATAATGTCCTCGATGTTCTTTTTGCTCTCCTCTTTGGTGAGCGAATAAAACGCCGTGCGGATTTCAAGGTTTTGCTTGACGGTGAGTTCCTTATCGAGCACGCTCGTCTGAAAAACTATGCCTATATCGCGCTTTATCTCGTACGGATTTTCGTCGAGGTCATACCCCTCCACGAAAATTTTGCCCGAATTTTTGCCGAGTATGGAACAGATTATGTTTATTGTAGTCGATTTGCCCGCGCCGTTTATCCCCAAAAACGCAAAAAGCGAGCCCTTGGCGACCTCGAATGAGATGTCGTCAACGGCTTTCTTTTCACCGTACGTCTTTGTCAGATGTTCGATTTTGAGTATGCACTCCCGACGGGGCGCGGAATATTTCTTATCTTTCATATTCACCGTGAATTATGTATCGTCCTTATCCTGCTTTTCGTCCGCTTCTTCCTCTCCCGTGCCCGTGCTGCGCTTCGCCTTGCCCCACGTGGGTTTGGACATCGTCCCCATGCAGATGGTTATCGAATAGAGTATGAGGAATAACGGGAAGAAGAGTACGGCGGTCAGAAGCGAACGGCGGTTCTGCGCGCCTATCTTTTTATAGTCGGTGAGCACGAGGAAGAGCGCCTGCAACCAGCCGAACAGTACAAACAGTCCGACGAGCACTCCGCCCAGAATTATAACCGTGCCCCATAAAATATTGAAATAATGCTGCTGCGTATACAGCGACAGCGGCAGTTTTCCGTAGCCCGCAAACGCGAGGAACAGGAAATTATAGATATAGAACAGCGGCAGCCATGTCGCAAGTATCACCGTCAAAAACACGAATATGTAGGTCAGGCAGATTTCAAGATATGAAAAATTGCCCGTGGTGAAGAACTTGCCGAACATCTTCGCGAACTTGGGTTTGAGCAGGCTTACGCTTCCGCTCCCTATCCTCTTGTTGCGGTTGTACGTATCTTTGAGCGAGGACGGCATGTCCTCGTATATCACGGCGTCCTCCACGAAATGCCCTTTGTAGCCGTCGAAAAGGCGGTTTATAAAGTACTCCGCGTCCTCGGAAATGGAAAAGCAATCGTAGCCGCCCGTAGCCCGCAGCATGCGCGCACTCATCATCGCGCCGCTTCCGTTTACGTGCGCGGCGAGGTGAAATCTTTCCCGCACCCTGCTCCCGAAGCGGGAATCGAACACGTAAAACATAGTGCACGCTTTGGTGAAAAAGCTCTGCGTGGCGTTTATCGCGCCCTCGTAAGGGCGGGCAAAATCCACGCCCGACTGATACGCGTCGTTCATTCGGGAGGAATATTCGTCGTTCAAGTGGTTGTCCGCGTCTACGCGGATTATCATCTCGTAGGGGTTATCCTCTATCGAAAGTATGTGGTTTATCCCGAAGTTCAAAGGGTATGCCGCCATCGCGTGGGTAGGGTCGCTGTCGTTGTAAACGAGCACCTTCGCGCCCGCCTTTTCGGCGAGATACGCCGTCTTGTCCGTGCAATTGTGGGCGACTACGAAGACGTCGAACAGCTCCTTGGGGTAGTCCTGCTTTTCGAGAATGGACTTCACCGTGCCGTAAATTACAGAGCCCTCGTTGTTGGCGGGTATGAGATAGGCTATACGCGCCTTTTTCTCGCTCTTTTTCCACGTCTTTTTGGGAAGAAAAAACAGCAGGATATAGAAAACTTGCAACGCGAGCGGTATAGCTATTAAAAGAAGCACTATATAATTGATAATGCTCAATACCCTGTAAAGTATCTCATACCACACGGCTCTATCCTCCTGTTTTTTAAGCAAAAGTATTTTAGCACACAAACGCTTATTTGTCTACATATTTACGCGCGGCGGGCGTTTATTATCGAAATTTCACAAAATTCGGCGTTCCTTTTGCGGTTTTTGTGCCGAAATTTGCAACTTTGACATCAATCGCGCACTATTGCAAGCTCCTTCAACGCCCTTGTATACGCGACGTATTTTTCGTTGTCGGTCATATCCCCGTCCACCACGGCGACGGCGGTGAATTCCAGCCCCTTGCTCTCGTAGACGGTCATGATATTTATCTTGCTCTTGGAAATTTTTCCGCTTTCACGCACTTTGTTATACGATTTTAGCGAATACGCTTCGAGATTGCTCTCCGAAGTTATCACCGCGCGCAGCCCCGATTTCCCCGCGAGGAAGGAGGCTATCCCCTTGCTCCCAACAAATGCGACGGGCGCGCCGTTCAGCCCGATCGACTTCATCTCAACGTTCAGATTTTCGTACACGTAACCGACTATCTGGTTTGTGTTGCGGTAGTTTAAATCGAGCGCGTGCACGGGGTAGCCGAGCGCTTCCCAATTTCCCACGCCGCGGTAGGAAGTTATATTCTGCCTTAAATCGCCGAAAACGTTGAAGCAGGCGTTGGAGTTTATCTTCTTCAATATCTCGTATTCGGGTCGTGAGATGTCCTGCGCCTCGTCCACGAACACAAAGCCGTAAGTCGGGGTGAGGCGGAAGCCCATTTCCGTCAAAAGAAGGCAGAGCGCGTACGCGTCCCCACGCTTGGGCTTGGAATCCACGCCGTACTTTGCCTTTATCGGTTTGATGATTTCCCTGTAAAAGAACCTGCAAAGCTCCGCCGTATCCTCGCACTTGCCAATCTTTACGACGTTCTTTTCCCCCCGCACGACTTCCGCAAATTCTATGACGGAGTTGAAGTTGTAGGAGATGTCCTCCACTGTCGCAATGGCGGAAGAAATCTCCTTTAACGTATTTTCCCGCTTTTCTATCCTGTCGGGGTAGGTGTATTCCACCCTGTTGCCGATATACTGCTTGTACCTCTTCAAGTCGGCAATTTCGCTTTCCACCGCAGAGCGCAGGGCGCCGAGGTCGGACACGGCGGTAGCGCATATCTTTTGCGAATGGGCGGCGATAAAGCGCAGCGATTTATAGAACGAGAGCATGCGTCCGTAGAAGAAATCGCAAGTCTCCATTCTCGCGTCGGTGCGGTTCAAAGTCAGAAATTCCCGCACGTCGTAAACGCAGTTGAACAGGTTGCGCATCTGTTTCGTGTAGAAAAGTCCGCCCTCGGGCTTTTCCTTTATCTCGCCGAGCACGCACCTGCGCACCCGCAGACCCGCGTTCTTTATCTTGTCGTAGCCCGCTATCTGCTTTTGGGTGCACGCGAGCATGTTTAAGGTTATCTCGTCGTCGCCCGACGGCATCATGCCTCGCACGGACGAAAATATCTTAGACGTCTTTTTGCGCACGTCCGCTACGAATTTATCCGAATACAGATAGGAAAGATAATCTTCTGGCAGGGGCGCGTTGTAGTTGATTTTGCCGTTTAAATTGAGCCCTATGCTCTGCAACAGGCGCACGAAATAGTTTTCAAGCGTGATAGTCTTTACGCGTTCGAGTTCGAGTATGCGCGAAAGTTCGTCTATAAAGGCGTTGAAGCTGTCCGACGGGGTTATTACGAGAACGCTTGAAGGTTTGATGTCCTCGTTGTTGTACATAAGGTAGGACAGCCTGTGCAAAAGTATCATCGTCTTGCCGCTGCCCGCCACGCCCTGCACGACGAACTCCGCCTTTTCGGGGGCGGTTATAATCTCGTACTGCTTTTCCTGAATGGTTTCGATGATGTCGCAAATCTCCTGCTTTTCCTTGCGTGAGAGCAGTATTTCCTTTAAAAACGGGTCGAAAATCACGGAAGATTCCCTGCCCGCTATCTCTTCCTTTGTGAGGTTGTCGCCCACGGAGAGATATTCGTTTTTGAACTCCACCACCTTGCCGCTCTTAGTGCGAATCGCCCTTCTGAGCACCAATTTATATGAAAATTCGCCAATCGTGAAAGCGAGAGTGCTCTTTTGGTAGTATCTGCGGGCGAGCGGGGCGCGCCAATCGACGATTTCCAGCCATTCGTCGCCGTGTTTGCCGATATAATAGGAATTATAGCCGTCCTTGTCGTCGATAAGATCCATTCTGGCGAAGTACGGCTCGTCGAAAAAGCACTTGTAACCCTGCTGTTTTTTGCGGCACTCTGCAATCTCGGCGTTTAAATTTAAGACGCTCCTGTATTTTTCGGCGTCGTAATCGGGTGAGGCGGCAATCGCGCGCTTTTCCTCCTCCGCCTGCTTTATTTTACGGCTGAGCTTGGATAGATACGCCAATTTCAGCATTTTAAGCACGGCGGCTATGTGGACGTCCTCCCACTTGACCTGTTTATCCTCGTCCAATAAGTCGAGATAAAACGCCTTATCCGCATTTTTTTTGGGGTTTATTATGTTTTTGAGTTCTTCTATATCGGTCATTAAAACCAAGTATAACACACCCGCAAACAAAAATCAAGTGTCAAAATTGCCGCCCGCGCTTTTCCAAAGCGCGGGCGGCAAGCTCGGTCGGAAGTTTTTATCAACGTTTACCCGCTTTTATAAAATCGCATATGACGTCCGCCGCGGCTTCGACGCCTGAGGAACTGTTCACGCAAAGATCGTAGTTGTCCGCGTTTCCCCACTCGCGCGCGGAGACGGCTTTATAGTATTTTGCGCGCGCCGCGTCCGATTTGCGGACGTATTTTTTTGCGGTCTCTTTATCGTCGCCGTAAATTTCCATTATGCGCCCGACGCGATATTCTTCGGGCGCGCGCACGAACACCCGCACCACGTCCTTTTCGTCTTTGAGCACGAAGTCCGCCGCCCTGCCCACTATCACACAGCTGCCGCTTTCGGCTATCTTCCTTATTATCCTCTCCTGCGCGGTTATGGCTTGTCGCATCGGCTCGCAGCTGAGATACAGATCGTACAGTGCGTTGCCGTAATTTTCGTTCAGATCGGATATAAACTCCCTGTCGAGCCCGCTCTCCTGCGCTGCCAAGGCGGTCATCTCCTTGCAATAAAAGGGTATTCCCAGCCTCTGCGCAACCACCTTGCCTATCTGCTTTCCCGACGAGCCGTGCTGTCTGCCTATCGTCACTATCACGCCGCTCACCGAGGGTTTTATGCTCTCACGGGAGACGTCACGCTCCGCGCCGACCGACTTTTTCAAGCCCGAGAAATGCGCTATCGTGAGCGCCGCCGTCACCGCCATGGCTATCGCGTCCGCCGCGGGCGCAGCCCACAGTATGCCGTCTATGCCGTAAAATATCGGGAGAATACATATCAGCGGGATAAAGCAGACTATATCCCTTATAAGCGAAGCGGCGACGGATAGTATAGGTCTGCCCGAAGCCTGAAAGAATATCGACGACATCTTTATGACGCAGGTGAACGTCACGAACATCAGAAATATTCTGAATACTTTGCCGCCGAACTCCCAATATTTTTCCGCGTTTATCTGGGGATTTGTCGGCGCGCCGAATATCCCGACTACTGCGCGGGGCGCGGCTTCGAACAGCACCGTAAACACGAGACCCGTGACGACGGTGCAGAGCAATATGGCAAAATACAGCTTTTTGACCCTTTTGACGTCGCGCGCGCCCGTGTTGTAGCCAATTATGGGCAGGCAGCCGAGCACGACGCCCACCACTATGTTTATCACTACCGTAAACACCTTGCTCTCTATTGCGATTATGGATATGGGGATATCCACGCCATAATCGGAAAGCGCGCCGTATCTGACGAGCATCGCGTTGCACACGACCGATATTATAACTATCGTCATCTGCGTTATGAACGAGGACAAGCCCAGCTTGACCGCCATGGAAAATTCCCTCATGTCGGGCTTGAAACTCGCAAGGGTAAGTTTAAACGTCTTTGTTCTGAACAGGAAATAATACGCGCTTATCGCAAACGATATCACCTGACCTATGACGGTAGCCCACGCCGCGCCCGCCATGCCCCACTTCAACGCGAGTATGAACACCGCGTCAAGCACGATATTCACTATCGCGCCCGCGAGCATGGACGCCATTGACCACGCGGGACTTCCGTCCGAGCGTATCACCGCGTTGAGCATGTTCATAAGCATGAAAGCGGGGAAAAACGCGAGAATGATATTGAAATATTCCACCGCGAGCGGCAGGGAATTTTCCGACGCGCCGAAAAGCGTCAACACCTCCCTTTTAAGCGGATACAGCACCGCCATTAAAACCGCGCTCGCTATCAGCGTGAAAATTATCCCCGTGCCTATCGCCCTGTGCGCGTTGCGGGAACTCTTCCTGCCCTGACAGATATTGAGGTAGGCGGCGCAGCCGTCGCCGAACCACCACGCGAACGCCTGCGCGATTATGAATATCGGAAACACTATGCCCGTAGCGGCGTTGCCGAGGGCGGAAAGCTCGCTGTTGCCGATAAAAATCTGGTCGACTATGTTGTAAAGCGCGGAAACTACGAGCGAAAGCACGCAGGGCACGGAAAACTTCAAGATAAGTTTGTAAATTTTCTCCGTGCCGAGATATCTGTTGCTCTCCTCGCCGCTTGCGCTTTCGTTTGCGGCATTGTTAGCCGTTTCGTTTGCGGTTTCGCCCGCAAAGTTTTCTTTTTCTTCCATAAAACCTCCGTAGCAGTCAAAAATTAAGCGGAGTCTTTATCCGAGAAAAAGCTACCTGAAAACTGCGCCGAGGCAGACAAAACCCGCGTAAAATCGCCTGTCGGAAATTTTACGCGGGTAGCTGTTTCGACTATTATATTTTAACGCATTTTACCGAAAAAGTCAAAACATTTTGACATTTTAACGGCAAACTTTGGGTAAAGACGTCACTCCCACTCTATCGTCGAAGGCGGTTTGGAAGTTATGTCGTAGACTATGCGGTTTACGTGCTTTACCTCGTTCACTATGCGCGTGGAGATATTTTCGAGCACGTCGTAGGGTATTCTCGCCCAATCCGCGGTCATGGCGTCCACGCTCGTCACCGCGCGTATCGCGACGACGTTTTCATATGTGCGGAAATCGCCCTGCACGCCCACCGTCTTGGAGTTGGTTATGACGGTAAAATACTGCCATATCTCGCCGTCGAGCCCCGCCTTTGCTATCTCCGTGCGCAGGATATAATCGCTGTCGCGCAGAGTTTCGAGCTTTCCTTCCGTTACTTCGCCCATTATCCTTATCGCGAGCCCCGGTCCGGGGAAAGGCTGGCGCATTACCACCGACTTGGGAAGTCCGAGCTCGAAGCCCACCTTCCTCACCTCGTCTTTGAACAAATCGCGCAAAGGCTCGACGATTTCCTTGAAGTCCACCACCGAGGGCAGTCCGCCGACGTTGTGGTGGGACTTTATCGTCGCCGACTTGCCCTTGCCGCTCTCTATCACGTCGGGGTATATCGTGCCTTGCACGAGGAAGTCAACCTTGCCTATCGCCTTTGCCTGCTTTTCGAACGAGCGGATAAACTGTTCGCCTATTATCTTGCGCTTTGTCTCGGGGTCGGTGACGCCTTTGAGCCGCGAGAGGAATATCGCGCCGTCGTCGGCTTTGATGAGGTTCATTCCCAGCCCGTCTTTGAATACTTGCATGACTTCGTCGGCTTCGTACTTTCTCAAAAGCCCGTGGTCGACGAATACGCAGGTGAGGTTATCCCCCACCGCCCTGTGCACGAGCGTCGCCGCAACGGCGGAATCAACGCCGCCCGACATGGCGCAAAGTACCTTTTTATCGCCTGTCTTCTCTTTAAGCGCGGCTATCTGGTTCGCGACGAAATTGCTCATCGTCCAATCGCCGACCGCGCCGCACACGTTGTAGAGGAAGTTCTTCAAAATGAGCGTGCCGTTGAACGTGTGATTTACTTCGGGGTGGAACTGTACGCCGTACAGCTTCTTTTCCTCGTTGCCGAACGCCGCATACGGGCAGTTTTCCGAGCGCGCGAGCATCTTGAAGCCTTCCGGCAGCTTGACTATCCTGTCCGTGTGGCTCATCCAACAAACCGCCCTATCGGGCATGCCGACGGTCACGGGGGAGTGGAAATACTCTACCTCCGCCTTGCCGTATTCCGAAGTTGTCGCGCTTTTCACCGTGCCGCCGAGCATGTGCGCCATCAGCTGACAGCCGTAGCATATGCCGAGGACGGGTATGCCGAGCGAGAATATTCCGCCGTCTATGCGGGGGCTGTTCTCTTCGTAAACGCTGTTAGGTCCGCCCGTGAAAATTATGCCTATCGGGTCGTAGTCCTTTATCTGTTCAAGGCTCATTTCGCTGGGCACGAGGTCGCAATATACGTTCAGCTCGCGCACGCGGCGCGCAATGAGTTGATTGTATTGTCCGCCGAAATCGAGAATAAGTACTCTTTGGTGTTGCATTTTATCCCTCTGTTGTCAGTTTTTGGGCGAATAGTTGGGGGCTTCCTTGGTTATCGAAATGTCGTGAGGATGGGACTCCGCGAGGGAAGCCGCCGTCATCTTGACGAATTTGCCGTTCTTGCGCAGTTCCTCGATGGTGGCGTTGCCCGTATATCCCATGCCCGCGCGCAGTCCGCCGATGAGCTGGAATATGATGTCCGCGAGCGCGCCCCTGTAAGGAACGCGACCCTCCACGCCCTCGGGAACGAATTTTATCGCGTTGCTCTGGAAATATCTGTCCTTGCCGCCCTTTGCCATTGCGGGAAGCGAGCCCATTCCGCGGTAGGATTTGAAGCTCCTGCCCTGGTAGATTTCAAGCTCCCCGGGGCTCTCCGTCGTGCCCGCGAACAGCGAGCCGAGCATTACCGCACTGCCGCCTGCCGCTATCGCCTTGACGATGTCGCCCGAATATTTTATGCCGCCGTCGGCTATTACGCGCTTGCCCATCTTGTCCGCCTGCTCCGCGCAGTCCATTATTGCGGTGAGCTGGGGAACGCCGATGCCCGCGACTATCCTCGTCGTGCATATAGAGCCCGGTCCTATGCCTACTTTGACGACGTCCGCGCCCGCGTCCAACAGCGCCTCGGTGGCTTCCGCCGTCGCGACGTTGCCCGCCACGAGGGGAAGATCGGGATATGCCTTTTTCGCCTTTGCGACGTTGTTTATTATATTCTTGGAATGTCCGTGCGCCGAATCGAGCACTATCAAATCGACTTTCGCCGCAACGAGAGCGGAAATTCTGTCGAGCATGTCCGCCGTCGCGCCTATCGCCGCGCCCGCAAGCAGCCTGCCGTTTTTATCGCGCGCGCTGTTGGGGTACTGTATGGACTTTTCGATGTCCTTTATCGTGATAAGACCTTTGAGTATGCCGTTTTTATCCACTATCGGCAGTTTTTCTATGCGGTGCTTGCCGAGAATTTTCTGCGCCTGTTCAAGCGACGTGCCCTCGGGCGCGGTGACGAGGTTTTCCTTCGTCATCACGTTTGCGATAGGCTGGTCGAAGTCCGTTTCGAATCGCAAGTCGCGGTTGGTGAGTATGCCCACGAGCTTGCCGTCCTTTGTTATGGGAACGCCCGATATGCGGTATTTTTCCATAAGCTCGCACGCCGCCTTGACGGGCTGTTCGGGCGTGAGGAAAAACGGGTCGGTGATTACGCCGTGCTCGCTCCTTTTTACCTTGTCCACCTGCGCCGCCTGCTCTTCTATCGACATATTCTTGTGAATGATGCCTATGCCGCCTTCGCGCGCCATGGCTATCGCCAGACGGGATTCGGTAACCGTATCCATAGCCGCGCTGACGAGGGGAATGTTCAGATTTATCCCCTTACACAGCGTAGTGCGAAGATCGACGGTGGACGGCAACACGTCCGATGCCGCGGGAATAAGCAGCACGTCGTCAAACGTCAACGCTTCTTTTACGATTTTGCTCATAATTTCACCTCTGTAAATTTATCAGTATTTTGCGATTATTATCGGTATTTTTTAACTCGGTTTTGTCGGTTTTATCAGCTTTTTTGCGGTTTTTGTTTTCCGTTTCAGACGCGGTGACGTCCGCATGCCCTGCCTTTAAATATTTTTTCAGGCGGCGGAGGAATTTGCCGTAACCGCGCGCAGACTTGCGCACACCTCGGTGACAAAACCCTTTTGCTCGCTGCCTTCCGCCGTGTCGGGCAGCGTTATTTTTTCGATTTCCGCGATTATCAGCGCGCATGTCGCGGCGTCTTTTTCGGACTTCACCGCCGCCGCGAGCGACATGAGCGGGTTGCCGTAGGCAAAACTCGTGTAGCCGTTGGCTTCCGCCGCGAGGGAGACCGCCTCCGCCTTTTTGCCTGTGTTGTAATAAGCGACGGAGAGCTTGCCGAGCACCTTTCTGCGGTAGTCGTAGCCGCCGCCCATATTTCCGCTCTTTTTATCGCAGATAAGCGAAAAATCTTTGCGGGCGATCAGCTCGTCGCCGAACTGCACTATATATTTATCGTCGCCGAGAAGCACGGAGTCGTCAAAACAACGCGCCAGATCGTCGCCGTCGCCCGTGTAATTGTAGCGCAGAGAGGCGTACTTGACTGCGAGGCTGTAATTTCCCATTCCCTCGGTCAAAGTCGCCATGTGCTGTGGAAAGGCGAAATTGAATACCGCGAATACGACCGCCAACACCGCTAAAATTATCAGTACCGTCTTTACCGCGGTTTTTACGACTATCTTTTCCAACCTGCGCCGCCTCTCGCGCGCCCTTGCTGCCCGCGCCTTGCTCCGAATAATATATTTTAACTATTTTACCATAGCGCGCCGAAAAACGCAACTGTTTGAGGCGGCTAAACGCCCCGATTGATTTGAAAAGTTTTGCGGCGCGCACAAAAGAAATTCTGCGCTTCTTTTGAAAGGGTTTTGGGGCAGGTTTTGCGGGGGCTTTGGGCGGTTTGCTTGGGTTTTGGGCAGGTGCGGGGGATTTCAACCTGCTTTTGCTTGGGTTTTGGGTGGGCGCGGGGGATTTCAACCTGCTTTTGCTTGGGTTTTAGGCAGGCGCAGGTGATT
>CANREX010000015.1 GCA_947629735.1 uncultured Clostridia bacterium | reverse complement strand
GCTCAACTCGTGCGACAAAATAGTGCACCGCACTATTTTGAGAATTTCGCACTCGGCTCGCGCGGCAAAACAGCGCATGTGCTGTTTTGAGAAGCACCGCGCTCGTCTCTCGTGGCGGTAGGAGGTTGTGGTGAAACGGCTTTTTCACATAATACTACCGGATTCTTCGACTTCGTTCGGCTTTCAGCCTCTCTTCGCTCAGAATGACAATAAAAAAATAAATTCGTTCACTTCGCTTTGTGAAAATATTTGCTTAATCGCAAAAATTTTCTACAAACCATCGGGCTTGTCGCCCTCGGGCAGAATGACAGTAGAGGGGCTAACGCCCTCGGGCTTAATGAAATCTCTTTATATCTCCCCACTCCCCTTGGTTGAGGGGAGTGGGGAGGGCAGGGTAGGGTAGGGCGTAGGGTTTACCTTACTTTGTCATTCCGAGCTTGCCGAGGAATCCGGCGGGGGTTTACTGTATAAGATTGATGTAAGCGCAATGAAATTTCGGATTCTTCGACTGCGCACCTTTGGTGCTCCGCTCAGAATGACAAGGGGAGGATAGGGCTTCGCCCTCGGGCAGAATGATAAAGAGGGGGTGTATAGGCTAATGCCCTCGGGCAGAATGACAGTAAGGGTTAGGCTAACACTTTGCTCTTTGAAAATGTTCGTTTCACTTCTTCAAAAAAAGTCGGCAATCTAATATCAAAAATTCGGCGACACGATATAAAAAAGTCGGCAATCGGATATCAAAAATTCGGCGATACAACATATCAAAAAGTCAGCGACCCACATAAAATACGGGGTCGCTGACTTCAAACCGCTATTATTTCGTTTATTTCAAATCAATTTTAAATCACTACAACTTCGTTGTTTTCAAACAGCGTCTTATATTCCTTGGGAAGTTTGTCGTCGCTGATAAGCACGTCGATGTCCTCTATATGCGCAAATGTAAAGGGGTTTATCTTGCCTATCTTGGAGCTGTCGAGCATCATGTACACGTGCCTTGCTTTCTTAAAGACCTGCTTTAAAAGTTCGCTCTCCGTCTGGCTGTTGCAGGAAAATCCGTTTTCGGGCGTGAAAGCCGTCGCGGAAACTATCGCAAGCTCGAAATTGGAAGCTGCGAAATATTCCTTTGCGGCGGGGGAGGAGGTGGAAAGGTTGTCTTTCATCAACTGACCGCCGACCACCGTTATCTGCGTGTTCTTTTTCTGCGCAAGCTCCATCGCAACGGCGATACCGTTGGTGAAGATACTGCAATTTATGTCGGGCAGCTCCTTGGAAAGGTACATCGCGGTCGTGCCGCCGTCGAGGAAGAAGCAAGTGCCCTCCTCGATAAGTTTTGCCGCTTTCTGTGCGATAACGAGCTTTGCGTCCGTGTTTATAGTCGTCTTTTTGACATACGCCTCGCCGCTTACTTTCTGGACTTCCTTTACGGACATCGCCCCGCAGCGCACGCGTATGATTCTGCCGTCCTCTTCAAGCTGATACAAATCGCGCCTGAGCGTCATCTGGGAGACGTTGGGGAATTCTTTTTCGAGCTGGTCGAGCGTCATCTTGCCGCGTTTATCGATAATTTCGGCGATATCTTCAATCCTTTCGCGCTTCATATAGCATACTCCTTTTGTTAAATATTTTCATTCTTTCAATTTACAGCTCTATTATATTATACTATATGTGTTAAGTCAAGAACTTTTTAACATTTTTAACATGATTTTTTTGTGAAAGTGTGAAAAAATTACAAAAAAGATTTTCAAAGCCGAAAAGCGAAACGGCTTGAATATTGTTGCAATTTTTTTGTTTTGGCGATATAATGTATTCGCTTATGACAAAGAGGACTTTCAGATTGCCCGCTTCGGCGGTGGTGGCGATAAGTTTTTTCGCCGTTATCTGTCTGGGTACGGCGCTGTTGTGTCTGCCGTTCGCCACGCGCGATTACAGCGTGAATTTTTTAAATTCGCTGTTCACGGCGACAAGCGCTTCCTGCGTGACGGGGTTGATAGTTGTAGACACCTTTTCGCATTGGTCGTACTTCGGTCAGGCGGTGATACTTCTGCTCATTCAGATAGGCGGGCTGGGATTCATAACCATTATTTCCCTGTTCATGCTGTATGTCAAAAAGCACGCAAGCCTTTCGCAGCGCAAGCTCGTAATGCAGTCTGCGGGCAGCGTCGATTTGGCGAGCATTAAGGGCTTGGTGAAATATATCCTGCTCGGCACGTTAATTTTCGAGTTTTGCGGCGCGTTCCTTCTGAGCATATCGTTCGTGCGCGCATACGGCTGGGGGCTGGGGATATGGCAGGCGATATTCACCTCCGTATCTGCGTTTTGCAACGCGGGCTTCACCGTGACGGGAATGGCTGACGGCAAATCGTCGCTTATGGCGTTTGTCGGCGACCCGCTCGTCAATATCGTCGTGATTTTACTGATAGTGATAGGCGGGATAGGGTTCTTCGTCTGGGGCGACGTCGTGCATAACGGCGTGCACGTAAAGAAGTTTTCCTTCCACAGCAAAGTGGTGCTGACAACCACGGGCGTTCTCATAATTATTCCTTGGGCGCTGTTCATGGCGTTCGAGTGGAACAACCCCGCGACGATAGGCGGGGAGAGCGCGGGCGTCAAGATTTTGGCGTCGCTGTTCATGGCGGTAACGCCCCGCACGGCGGGCTTTAACTCGGTGGACTACGCGGGCATATCCGCGGCGGGCGGCGCTTTGACGGACGTCCTCATGTTCATTGGCGGAAGCCCCGGCTCTACGGCGGGCGGCATAAAGACGACGACTATCGCGGTGTTCGTTCTGACCGCGCTCGCCACTTCGAGAAGGCGCGACGAAACGCATATCTTCAAGCGCAGGTTCGAAAGCGACGCAGGTCCGCAGGCGGGCGTAATCGTCTGTCTGTATCTTGTGATGATAGTGTTATGCGTGCTGTGCGTGGCGGGGGCGGAAGGCAACAAATGCACCCTCGACGCGGTCGTATTCGAAGTGATTTCGGCGATTGGCACAGTGGGGCTTTCGCACGGGATAACGCCCACGCTCGGCGTATTCTCCAAGTTGGTTCTGATATTTCTTATGTTTTTCGGCAGGGTAGGCGGCTACACGCTCATTCTTATATTTTCGAGCGAGAAAAAGCCCGTCGCTCTGTCCCGCGTAGCGGAAAGAATAATAATAGGTTGACGGTATGAAAAAATCTATTCTGATCATCGGCATGGGCAGGCTGGGAAGCCACCTCGCGGAAAAGATGCAGGATTTGGGGCACGACGTGATGATCCTCGATAACAAAGAGGAGCGCATCAGCCGTCTCGCACCCCATTTTGCAGACGCGCGTATTGCCGAATACACCCATGAGGACGTATTAAGCGCCCTCGACATTCCCTCGTTCGACCTGTGTTTCGTCACAGTCGGCGACAACATGGAAGCGTCCATGATAACCACCATCACGCTCAAAAAGCTCGGGGCTAAGTACGTCGCGGCGCGCGCGAGGGACGAATTGCAGTGCGAGCTGTTGCGGCGCATAGGCGCGGACGAGATAATCTATGCCGACGGCGAAACGGCGGACAAGCTCGCTATTCGCCACAACGGCAACAACATTTTCGACTACGTCGCGCTTACGGACGGCTATGCCATTTTCGAAGTCCCTATTATAAAGGCTTGGGAGCACAAGTCGATAATAGAGCTCGACGTGCGCAAGAAGTACAAGATAAACATAATCGCGATAAAGAGGGGGCAGACGTTGAACCCCTCGCCCATGCCCGATTTCGTCTTCGAAGAGGGAGATCACATCTTCGTCATAGGCAAATCGCGCGACGTGTTCAAGATGTCCGCAAAGACTTGATGCCGTTTTTCCGCGCGGGTTAAATCTTCGGCTTTGGGGAAATCAACTTTTCTCGGCTGATTTTCCGGCGCGGATAAGGCAAGATAATAACTTTTAAGAATATTCACGCAAGGGCTTTGACAAATCTGACTTTGCGTGAATACAATATTGTACGATGTTTTTCAAAAGGCTCAGAATGGACATAAACGCGGCTAAGGCGAACGACCCCGCCGCGCGCAGCAAATTCGAAATTTGGCTCACGTATTCGGGGGTCAAGGCTTTGTCGCGCCACCGTTTGGCGCATTTCTTATACAAAATTCACTTGAAACTGCTCGCGAGAATGGTGAGCCAGTGGACAAAGTTCACCACGGGCATCGAAATTCACCCCGCGGCGAAGATAGAGGCGGGCGTGTTCATAGACCACGGGCAGGGCGTCGTCATCGGCGAGACCGCGGAAGTGGGCACGGGCACGGTGCTCTATCAGGGCTGTACTCTGGGCGGCACGGGAAAGGAATCGGGCAAGCGACACCCCACGGTAGGCAGAAACTGCGTCATCTCCGCGGGCGCGAAGGTCCTCGGCAATATCACGATAGGCGACTTCGCCAAAGTCGGCGCGGGGGCGGTGGTTTTAAGGGACGTGCCCGCTCACGCCACTGTGGTTGGCGTTCCGGCAAGAGTGGTGAGGATAGGCGGCAGCAAGGAGGGCGTCGATTTATATCAGGAGAAGTCCGACCCCGTAAAGGAAGAGCTGTGCGCGCTGCGCGAGAGGACGTTCGAGCTGGAAGAACGCCTCGCGAGACTGGAAAAGGAATATAATCATGAAGATATACAACACGCTGACGAGGACTAAGGAAGAATTTACGCCCATTGAAGAGGGCAAGGTGAAGATGTACGCCTGCGGCATAACCGTCTCGGGCGACGCGCACGTCGGACATGCCTTTCAGGCGCTCATATACGACATAATCAGAAAGTACCTCGAAAAGAAGGGCTATGAAGTCACTTACGCCCGCAACTACACCGACGTTGACGACAAGATAATCAACCGCGCGAGGGAGACGGGCGTTCCCGCCGACAAATACGCCGCGGACATGATAAAAAAGATAGATAAAGTCATGCGGGAATTCGCCGTGGATGACCCCACCGTCTGGATGAAAGCCACGGAAAATATAGGCAATATCATAGACTTTATCTCCGCGCTGATAGCTTCGGGACACGCATACGCCGTTCCCTGCGGCGACGTGTACTTCGACGTCTCCACCTTCAAGGGCTACGGCTGCCTTTCCAACAGGTCGGTGGAGGATATGCTCGACGGCGTGCGCATAGAAAACGGCGAGGAGAAGAAGAACCCCGCCGATTTCGCGCTGTGGAAAGCGGCAAAAGAGGGGGAAATCTCCTGGCAATCGCCGTGGGGAAAGGGCAGACCGGGCTGGCATATAGAGTGCTCCGCCATGAACCGCGCGGCGTTCGGCGACCAGATAGATATACACGGCGGCGGGAGGGATCTCATCTTCCCTCACCACGAAAACGAGATAGCGCAGACCGAGTCGCTCACGGGCAAGCGGTTTGTAAAGTATTGGACGCACAACGGGCTCATCAAGGTGAACGGACAGAAGATGTCAAAGAGCCTAAACAACAGCCTGCTTTTGGAAGATCTCCTCTCAAAATACACCAACGAGGCGATAAAATTCGCGCTGTTGCAGACAAACTATCGCAACGACGTCAACATAACCGATTCGTTCTTCCCCGAAGCGGAAAAACACCTCTCATCTTTCTACCGCACGATAGCGCAGGTTGAGGAGAAATTCGGCAAGGGCAGCTGCGGCAATAAAGCGATAGACGAAAAATTCGACGAGTGCATGGACGACGACTTCAACACCGCCCTCGCGCTTTCAGAGCTGTTCCCGCTGTTTAAAAAGATATCCTTTAAGTGCGCCGCGGGGGACAGTTCCTGCGCGGACGACGTAAAACAGGTGCGCGCGACCTATTCTCTCCTCGGGCTGTTCACAAAGTCCGCGGACGGATATTTTGCGGAAGTTGCCGCAAAGAGCGCAGCCGTGCCCGAAGAGGTGCAAGCCCTCGCCGCGGTGCGTTGGGAAGCGAAAAAGGCGAAAAATTGGGCGGAAGCGGACGCGCTGCGTGCGCAGATAGACGCCCTCGGCTATGCCGTAAAGGACGGCAAAGAGGGCTATACTCTCGAAAAAAAACAGTGAATTAAGAGCGGCAAAAACGGAAAAAATCACACAAAAAGATTATATAATTTCACAGACAAAAGGTTATAAAAAGGTCATAAACATGAAAAATCTGACGAGCGAAAGTTTAAGAAAGATGTATCTTGATTTCTTCGAGAGCAAGGGGCACGCGGTGATAGCGAGCGCTTCTCTCATTCCAGAAAACGACCCCACGGTGCTGTTTACGACGGCGGGCATGCACCCGCTCGTTCCCTATCTTTTGGGCGAAAAGCACCCCGCGGGCAAGCGGCTCACCGACGTGCAGAAGTGCGTGCGCACGGGCGATATAGACGAGGTGGGGGACAGCTCCCATTGCACGTTCTTCGAAATGCTCGGGAATTGGTCGCTCGGCGACTATTTCAAGCAGGAGATGATTCCCTGGTCTTTCGAGTTTTTAACGAGCGAGAAATACCTCGGCATACCCGTTGAAGATATTGCCGTGACCTGCTTTGCGGGCGACGGCGACTGCCCCCGCGACGACGAGAGCGCGCAGAAGTGGATTGAGTGCGGAATTCTCCCCCAAAACGTTTACTTTTTGCCGAAAAGCGGAAATTGGTGGGGTCCTGCGGGCACGACAGGACCTTGCGGACCGGATACGGAGATGCACATTATACGCAACCACGCGGAGGCGGACAAGCTGAACAGCGACCAATTCGAACAAGCGCCCAAGGGCACGTTCCTCGAAATCTGGAACGACGTGTTCATGCAGTACAACAAGAACGAACAGGGCAAGTACGAACCCCTCGCGCAGCGCAACGTCGATACGGGCATGGGGCTCGAACGCACGCTGTGCATACTCAACGGCAAGGACAGCGTGTACGAAACGGACATCTTCGAGACCGCGATAGAGGAAATCGAGAGGATAACGGGGCACAAGTACGGGGAGAGCGAGGAAGTGACGAAAGCCTTCCGCGTAGTGCTCGACCACGTGCGCACGGCGACGTTTATGCTCGGGGATCAGAAGGGCATTGTGCCTTCCAACACCGACCAAGGATATATTTTGAGGAGAATTATAAGGCGCGCGGTGCGCTTCGGCAGAAATATCGGGCTTCCGGGCGGCGCGTTGAGCGAAATTTCCTCAAAGATAATAGAAAAGTACGCGGACATCTACCCCGAGCTCGTAGAAAATTCAGCCAAGATAAAGGAAGAGCTCGACAAGGAGGAAGCGAAGTTCTCCAAGACGCTCGCGCAGGGCATAAAGGAGTTTGAAAAGGTAGCCTCGACCCTCCCCGCGGGCGGCAAGATTGACGGACTGACCGCCTTCCACCTGTACGATACCTACGGCTTCCCCGTGGAAATCACCCGCGAAATGGCAGCCGAAAAGGGGCTCGAAGTGGACGTGGAGGGCTACAACGCCGCGTTTGCCGAGCATCAGGCGAAGTCGCGCGCGGGCAGCGAACAGAAATTTGCCTGCGGACTCGCCGACCACAAGGAGGAGACGACCTACCTTCACACCGCGACCCACCTCTTGCAGGCTGCGCTCAGGCGCGTATGCTCGGAGGATATCTGCCAAAAGGGCTCTAACATAACCGAAGAACGGCTGCGCTTCGACTTCAATTTCTCCCGCAAGCTCACCCCCGAAGAGGTGCAGGCGGTCGAGGACATGGTGAACGACGTGATAAAGCGCGATTTGCCCGTCGTCATGCGCGAAATGACGCTCGAAGAGGCAAAGGCGGAGGGCTTTACGGGGCTTTTCGAAAGCAAGTACGGCGAAGTCGTCAAGACCTATTCGATAGGCGATTTCTCCAAGGAGATTTGCGGCGGACCTCACGCCGAGCACACCGGACTTTTGGGCACGTTTAAGATTGCCAAGCAGGAGAATGTGTCTGCCGGGGTTAAGAGGATAAAGGCTATTTTGATTAAGTGAGAGAATAATGGGGGCGGGCGAGAAATCGCCCGCCCTTTTGTGTAAGGGAGTGGCGGCGCATTTTGCGCCGCCTTTTGCGCACAAGAAGCGGGCGGAGAAAATTCTCCGCCCGCTTCTTGTGCTGCTCCCGCTAAACGCATATAAAAAAGTTCACAAAAATTTGCGTGCGGTTGCGCGCCCGCAAATTTTTCGTGATTTTTAGGGGCTCTGCCCCTCGTTGCGCCATTTTAAGGGCGCGCGAAATATATAATCGCAGGCATTCACCTCGCTGAGGTGCAGGTATGCACAAATTGGGTTGCGCTGCGCAAAAATGTGATTTTGCTTGCGCCGTTAATTATTTGGGGAATGCTTGCTTCTATGCGTTTACTCACTTCGTAATTGCAATTATCCCCAAGCGGTTTCGTTTATCTTATCGCTCCCGCAATTTTTTAATTGTGTGCCGCGCTAATTAAAAAGCTGTCATTCTGAGCAAATGAGAACGCGTAGCGTTCGATTGCGTCGAAGAATCCCCTCGTGGTGGTAGGAAGTAACTTTGAAACGGCTTATTCACTAAATTCTATCGGATTCTTCGACTTCGCTTACGCTACGCTCAGAATGACAGAAAAAGGGGTTAACGCCCTCGGGCAGAATGACGCTAATATTATTATACCTCCCCACTCCCCAAAGGTTGGGGAGTGGGGAGGGGGAGCGCGATTTATCGCGCGGAAGAGGGGTAAGGGGTTTATCGCCTGTAACCACAAAAAATTAACCGTAATTCAGTCGTGATTCGCTTGACAAACAATAATTTATATATTATCATATGAATAACAATTCATAAGTTCGATATATAGCCGCTTGCTTTTCAACGGGCAGAATTTGCAAAAAATAATCTGCGTGAAAAGCAAAGTGGATATCAAGGAGAGCAAAAATGCAACAAGACAGCGAAGAAGAGCGTTGCGAGCATGAAGAGCGGGTAGCCCTCGCGCTGAAAAACATGCCCGACAGCGACAAGATAGACGAGCTCGCCGCCCGTTTCAAGGCGATAAGCGAGCCCTCCCGCCTTAAAATTTTGTTGGCGTTATCCTGCGGGGAGCTGTGCGTGGAGCACCTCACGCAGGCGGTGGGCGGCAACCAGAGCGCGGTGTCGCACCAACTCAAAACGTTAAAGGACAACAAGATAGTCAAGAGCCGCCGTCACGGCAAGCAGGTCATGTATTCCGTGTCGGACGGGCACGTCCTCACAATGATAAACGTCGCGAAGGAGCATTTGAACTGCGATGAATAAGGTCATAAAAATAGAGGGGCTGGACTGCGCAAACTGCGCCCGCGAGCTCGAAGAACTGCTTGAAAAGATAGAGGAAGTCAGCTCGGTGCGCGTCGATTTCATGGGCAGCAAGGTCTATTTCGAGGGCTCGGAAAGGGCGCTTTCAGAGGTCGTCAAATGCTGTAACTCGTTCGAGGAAGTGAAGGTGACGGGGGATATCTCCCCCGCTTCCGAAAAGTCGACCCAAACGCCCGAAAAAATCTCCGCGGCTTCCTCCGCAACCCAAGGCGCAGACACCGACGAAAAAGCGCAGGAAAGCAACGCGCCCGACGGCAAGAAGATAAAGATAGAAAACCTCTGCTGCGCCAACTGCGGCAGGGAGCTTGAAGAAATTCTCAACGGCATAGAGGGCGTCGAAGCCGCCGTCGATTTCATGAACATGACGGTAGTTTTAAAGACCTCTTCGACGGCGGCATACGAAAAGGCGATATATGAAATCACCCACTTCGAGGACGTCCGCATAGCCGACGGCAAGCCCGCGCGCGTAAGCCTGTTCAAAGAGCACTTGAAATCGTTTATTTCGATAATAGTAGGGGGTCTATTGTTCATTCCCGCGCTGATTTTCGATCTTTTGAACCTCGGTTTCGGCTTCGACGTGGCGGCGTATGCGTGCTACTCGGCGGCGTACGTCGCGGCGGGCTGGCAGGTGCTTTGGACGACGTGCAAAAACGTCGCCAAGGGCAGGATATTCGACGAAAATTTCCTTATGACGGTCGCTTCGCTCGGCGCGATAGGGCTGGGCATAGCCACGGGCGACGGGTACATGGAAGGCGCGGCGGTCATGCTGCTCTACCAGATAGGCGAGCTTTTGCAGTCGATAGCGGTGGGCTCGTCGCGCCGCTCGATAGCCGAGCTCATGGACTTGAAGAGTGAGACGGCGACGCTCGTCAAGGACGGACAACAACTTGTCGTCTCCCCCGAAGATCTGGCGATAGGCGATATAATACTCATAAAGGCGGGCGAGAAAGTTCCCGTGGACGCGTGTATCGTCAAGGGTGCGACATCTCTCGATGTCAAATCTTTGACGGGCGAGGCAGTTCCGAGAGATGTCCGACAGGGCGACGAAATACTTTCCGGAAGCATAAACATAAATGCGGTCATAGAGGCGCGCGTGGTGCGCGCGTATAAAAATTCCGCCGTGGCAAAGATTTTGGAACTCGTGGAAAACTCCACCGCAAAAAAGGCAAAGACGGAGAAATTCATAACCAAGTTCGCGAAATACTATACCCCCGCGGTGGTGTTCGCCGCGCTCGCGATAGCGTCGCTTGTTCCCACTATAATTTGCGCGTGCCTCGGCGCGTTCGGCTGGCAGACCTATTCCGAATGGATTTACAAAGCGCTTTCTCTTTTGGTCATTTCCTGCCCGTGCGCCCTCGTGATTTCCGTTCCGCTGACGTACTTCGGCGGTATTGGCAGGTGCGCAAACTTCGGTATTCTGGTCAAGGGCTCGACGAGCCTCGACGAGCTTGCGCGCGCCAAGTGCGCGGCGTTCGACAAGACGGGAACGCTCACCCAAGGCAGGTTCGCGGTTGTCGGCTATTCCTCGCAAGAGGCGCTGCGCCTCGCCGCCTGCGCGGAGAAATATTCCTCCCACCCCATAGCCGAGGCGTTCAAGGACGCGTCTGTAACCGAAGCGGTCGAGGGCGATAGAGGCGAAGCGGAGAATGTTGAAGAGGTAGCGGGCAGGGGGATAAAGTGCAGTTTGGGCGGCAAAATTCTGCTGTGCGGAAACGCCGCAATGCTTGCCGAAGCGGGCGTTGATTTCCAACCCGCCGACAGCGTTTCAACCGTCGTATACGTGGCGTTGGACGGGGAATATGTCGGGGTTATCGAGATAGACGACAAGATAAAGGACGAAGCGGCGCAGGCGATTTCCGACTTGAAAAAGTTGGGCGTGGAGCACACCGTAATGCTCACGGGCGACAGCGCGAAGAGGGCGGAAGGCGTCGCGCGCGAGGCGGGCGTGGACGAATACAAAGCCGCGCTCTTGCCCGACGAAAAGCTCGAACAGGCGAAGGCGCTTAAAGAGCGCGGCGGCTTGATATATGTCGGCGACGGCATAAACGACGCGCCCGTAATGACGGTTGCGGACTGCGCCGTCTCCATGGGCAAGGTCGGCAGCGACGCGGCAATCGAGGCGAGCGATATAGTGCTCGTTTCCGACAACCTTTCCAACCTTCCCAAGGCGAAAAAGATAGCCAAGGGCACGCGGTCGATAGTGTTCCAGAACATTATCGGTTCGCTCGCCGTCAAATTCGGCATAATGGCGCTCGACGTCGCCATCGCGGGCTTCCCGATGATAGTCGCCATATTCGCGGACGTCGGTGTAATGCTGCTCGCCGTGCTCAACGCCCTGCGCGTAAAACTGATAAAATGACGTCTTAATAAATTGACTTCCACGCGCTCTGCCGCGGTCGGCGATAGAGTTTTGCGGACGTCATAAAAATCAATGTATACGTTTTTATAGAGTTTGCGCCTTAAATTAAAGGCGCGGGATAGGGCTGCCTGTTGCGGGCGGCTCTTTTTATATTTTGCGGGCGGCTTTTTCTTGATTTTTCAAGTTCGTCGATGTCCTTTCACGTCTTGAAATTGTCGGGATAACGTGATATAATCGTTGCAGAGGAGTTACGGCATTGAAAAAGTACATTTTGGCGATAGATCAGGGCACGACGAGCTCGCGCGCGATAATTTTCGCAAAAGACGGGCGGGTTGCGGCGAAAGCCCAACAGGAATTCAGGCAGATTTATCCGCAGTCGGGCTGGGTGGAGCACGACCCGACCGACATAATCGGCACTGTAATGTCGGTGACGGCGGAGGCGGTCGCCCGCGCGGGAATAACCTACGGGCAGATTGAAGGCATTGGGATAACCAACCAGCGGGAGACGACCCTTTTGTGGGACAGGGCGACGGGCGCGCCCGTGTATAACGCGATAGTCTGGCAGTGCAGGCGGACGGCGGCGGAGTGCGAAAAGCTCAAAGAGCAGGGCTTTGCGGAGCGCATTTACAACAAGACGGGCTTAGTTCCCGACGCCTACTTTTCCGCAACGAAAATCAAGTGGATATTGGACAACGTGGACGGCGCGCGCGAGCGGGCGGAAAGGGGAGAGCTGTGCTTCGGCACGGTGGATACGTTCCTTATGTGGAAACTTTCGGGCGGCGCGATATTCGCCACCGATTACACCAACGCGGCGCGCACTATGCTTTTCAACATTCACACTCTCCAATGGGATGACGAACTGTTGAGACTGTTTGATATCCCCCGTACTATGCTGCCGCGAGTGCTGCCGAGCGGCTGTCTTTACGGCTATACGGATAGTTCCGTCCTCGGCGCAAAACTGCCTGTCTCGGGCGTTGCTGGCGACCAGCAATCCGCGCTTTTCGGACAGCTCTGCACGGACGTCGGCGACGTGAAATGCACCTACGGGACGGGCTGTTTTCTGCTGATGAACACGGGCAAAAAAGCCGTCAAGAGCGCGAACGGGCTCGTGACTACGCGGGAGTGGGCGAAAAGCCCGATTACGTGTTGGAAGGGTCTGTCTTTATCGGCGGCGCGCTCGTCCAGTGGCTGCGCGACGGGCTGAAACTCATAGAAAATTCCGCGCAGAGCGAACGGCTCGCGCTCGGCGTTAAGGATTCGAACGGCGTGTATGTAGTGCCCGCGTTCACGGGGCTGGGCGCGCCGTATTGGGACGCGGAAGCGCGCGGCGCGATATTGGGGCTCACGCGGGGAGTTACGGCGGAGCACGTCGTCCGCGCCTCGCTTGAAAGTATCGCCTATCAGGTCAGCGACCTCGTCAACGCCATGAAAAAGGACGCAAAGACGGACATTTCCCGCCTGTGCGTGGACGGCGGGGCGAGCGCGAACAACTTTTTGATGTCATTCCAATCGGATATCCTCGGTATCCCCGTGGAAAGACCGGATGCGACCGAGGCGACCGCTCTCGGAGCGGCGTATCTCGCGGGGTTGACGTCGGGGTTCTGGAAAGACGTCAACGAGCTTCGCGGTTATCGCTCTGCGGTGACGGCGTTTGAACCGAAGATGAGCGAGGGGGAACGCGCCCGCCTGCTTTCGGGCTGGAACGACGCGGTAAGGCGGGTTCGCTCGGGGAAATAAAGCATGTAAATAAAAGGAAGCCGACGGCGGGTTCACCCGCCGTCGGCTTCCTCTGTTTGCGCAAAAATATTTCAGACGTAAAGCATAAATAGTACAACCGCAACCGCCGCATGCGCCATAAGCGCGAGGGTGTTTATCACCCAAAAGTAGACGTGTTTGGTCTTGTGCCTGCATACGTTCATCGCCATCAGCGCGCCGAGCGCACCGCCGGATATCCCCAACCCAAGGAGGACGGATTCCCTTATGCGCCATGCGCCCTTCTTTGCCTTTATCTTGTCGGCAAGATAGGTGAAAAACGCTATGACGCTCATCGCGCCTATTATTGCCGCATAGATTATCAATATCTTCATTGCCTTTCTCCGAAGATATTCTATCATACGGCGCGGCAAAAATCAAGCCCCGAGAGGCACTGTAAAAGTTTTTTGATTTTTTAAAAAATTACTTTCGTTGCCGCATATTACGGGGTCTATCGCAAAAAACAAATAAAATTTCGCAATTTCAAACGGTTGTTTAAAGGTATTGGCGCAAGCCTTCAAGCTGCCTTTCGCTGAGGTTTATCAGCCGCTTCGCAAAATCTTTCGCCCTGTCGTCCGCAGCCTTGTATTGGTTGAGGTATTTATTCAGCGATTTAACGCCCATGTTGCAGCCGTCGGTCATCAAATCGGCAATCGCGGCGTCTGACTTCTTCATCGCAAGCGTCGTCTTTGTTTTCAGCCAGCTCATGCTCTCGGCGAGAGGGTTGGGGTCTTTGCCCTCGTCGTTGTATTCGTGCAGCAGCGACTGCATTTCGCGTTGAAGCTCGGAGTATTCCCCCTGAAAGCCGTTCAGCTTATTTCTGAGATCCTCGGCGGTCGCGTATTCTTTTACCTCGTCTATCGCCTCGATTCCCATCTGTATGCCCGCGTCGCACTCGCGCAAAAGTTCTATCGTATCGTGTTCTATCATGATTTCCCTCCGCAAACTATTGTGCGCATTTCCGTAAAAAATAATCGGCATTTTCCGCCGCCGTGACAATTTGGCATCCACCGGCATATGATGGGGCGTGAAGGAAATTTCTTATGACAGGGAAACCGCCGCAGCATACGCCAAGCGTTGGGCGTTTTCCCGCAACCCGACTTTTTACAACTTCGATAACCTCGGCGGTGATTGCACAAACTTCGCCTCGCAGGTGATTTTCGCAGGCGCGCACGTCATGAATTTTACGCCCACATTCGGCTGGTTTTACCGCTCTTTAAACGACAGAACGCCCTCGTGGACGGGGGTTGAGTACCTTTATAACTTTCTCGTCGGCAATAAGGGCGTAGGACCGTTCGGGGAGGAAGTCCCGCTTTCGCAACTCGAAATAGGGGACATCGTACAGCTCGGCAGGGCGACGGGCGATTTTTATCACTCGCCCGTGGTCGTCGGCTTTTCCAATAGGGGAATTCTTATTGCCGCGCACTCATATGACGCCTACATGCGCCCGCTTTCTTCCTATACTTACGCCGCCGCCCGCGGTATACACATAATCGCCGCCCGCGTTGAGGAGTGAAGGGGTAATGGCAATTTCGCTTTTTTAAGAGTTAGGGGCGAACATAGCGGCGGCGGGCGCTGACTTTTTTGTCAGCGCCCGCCGCAGGTGTAGAGTATATAAATTAAATGCAATATTGATAGGGTATAAATATAGTTTCGGTTTTTTGATAAAGGGGGTGCATTGGATTACCTTTTTTTGTTTTTTTCAAACAGTAATTTTGTTTAGAAAAGCCTAATTCGCTAATAAGATTTATAATGTCCGATAAACAATTTTTTAAATACGGACGTTGATTAATCAAATTGCCGTAAGCAAATAGAATAGTTGAATTATTAAACATAAGTAATAATCTTTTGATTTCTGTTAAGTTTTCTTCGTGCAACAGCAAATCACAAGTCAAATGTAAATTTTTCGGATTTGTAGCGCGTTGCGGATATACATTTATCATATTCCAATTTGTGTATCCGTGAGTGATTGAAATCGCTTTTACCTTTCTTAATGTAGGGTCAAGATTATTTGGAGAGGCGGTACTTGGGTTTATACCTACACAAATCAATGTTCTATCTGATAGGTTGTCATATTCTCCAAGTACAAAACGGGCTGTATTATTTAAATTATTCCTATATAACCATTCCATTATTGAAAATACCTTAAAGAAATAATCGCGATTACATGCGGCAATTATATCATAAGCAAATGATATTTGTCAAACTTTATTCGGTTTTGCTACTACGTCTGTGTAATAATGCGGCTTATGCCGCATAAACCGCCATTATACTTGGCAACCAACAAAAAAGCGCCCTGAATCGAATTACTTTCGATTCAGGGCGCTTTTGGCGGTAGATGTGTTTTGCCGAGAGTTCCCATAAATGGGAACTCTCGGCAAAGCGTCGTCGACGAATAGGCGCGGTGGTGTGCCCCCGAGCGATAAAACGTTTGACATTTCCCGACATTCGCATTAAAATAAAATTCCCGCATGAATTTGCGGGGGTACGACAGGGCGACCTGTGGCGGTTAGCACTTCCTCAAAAAGGGGGTGATTTTTATGAATATTGAGTACATACTGCTTTTGCTCTTATCGGAGCGCGGCACGATTTCCTCAATTACAGTTACCGATAATACCGTAACTATCCGCATAAAAAAATAACTGCCTCGGTTCTAAGCTAGCAGTTATTTTTTAACTAAAACTTAGGCTAACCGTCCTTGTAACCGACAGCGGTTATCGCCCTTGTCGTATTTATTATATGCTATTCCCTGCCGTTTGTCAACGGTTTTTT